>NZ_JAMPNG010000042.1:0-1174 GCF_028479245.1 Providencia sp. PROV223 | reverse complement strand
ATTTTTGCAACAACACCCGCACCTACAGTACGGCCACCTTCACGGATTGCGAAACGTAAACCGTCGTCCATCGCGATTGGGTGGATCAGGGTAACGATCATGTTGATGTTATCACCTGGCATTACCATCTCTACGCCTTCTGGCAGTTCGATAGTACCGGTTACGTCAGTTGTACGGAAGTAGAACTGTGGACGGTAACCTTTGAAGAATGGAGTGTGACGACCACCTTCATCTTTGCTCAGAATATAAACTTCTGATTCGAATTTAGTGTGTGGCTTGATTGAACCTGGTTTTGCCAGTACTTGACCACGTTGAATTTCTTCACGTTTAGTACCACGCAGCAGAACACCTACGTTCTCACCCGCACGACCTTCGTCCAGCAGTTTACGGAACATTTCAACGCCAGTACAAGTTGTTTTAACCGTGTCTTGAATACCAACGATTTCAACTTCTTCACCAACTTTGATGATACCACGCTCAACACGGCCTGTTACTACTGTACCACGACCTGAGATTGAGAATACGTCTTCGATTGGCAGCAGGAATGGCTTGTCAATTGCACGCTCTGGCTCTGGAATGTAAGTATCCAGGTGGCCTGCTAATTCAACAATTTTCGCTTCCCACTCTGGGTTGCCTTCCAGCGCTTTCAGAGCTGAACCACGAACAACTGGAGTGTCGTCGCCTGGGAAATCGTATTGAGACAGAAGTTCACGAACTTCCATTTCAACTAATTCTAACAGCTCTTCGTCGTCTACCATGTCACATTTGTTCAGGAACACGATGATGTAAGGAACACCAACCTGGCGACCTAACAGGATGTGCTCACGAGTTTGTGGCATTGGGCCATCAGTCGCAGCAACAACCAAGATTGCACCGTCCATCTGTGCAGCACCAGTGATCATGTTTTTAACATAGTCGGCGTGTCCTGGGCAGTCTACGTGTGCGTAGTGGCGAGTTGGAGTATCGTATTCTACGTGTGAAGTAGAGATAGTGATACCACGCGCTTTTTCTTCTGGTGCGTTATCGATTTGGTCGAATGCACGAGCAGAACCGCCGTAAGTTTTAGCCAGAACAGTAGTGATAGCTGCTGTCAGAGTAGTTTTACCGTGGTCAACGTGGCCGATAGTACCAACGTTAACGTGCGGTTTTGAACGTTCAAATTTTTCTTTAGACA
>NZ_JAMPNG010000040.1:0-2055 GCF_028479245.1 Providencia sp. PROV223 | reverse complement strand
CCATCGGAACAGCGATTCAAGGTGGGAGCTTCACGGACAACTTTAAAACAGCCCTACTCAATAGTGTGGCAGGGCAAATTCAAGCCGAAGGGGCTAACCTGATAGGCGATAAATTCCAGTATTTATATGTAGATAAACAGGGAAATATTCTGGGGCATGCAGGGAAAGCTCTAAGTCATGCGGGGTTGGCGGCGCTAAGTGCAGAAATTAGTGGTGGTAATGTAAAAGGTGCCGCAATTGGCGCATTAGCCGCTGAATTAGCTGCGCTATCTCTTGATAACAAAAGTAAAAATAATTTAGAAGGTAATACACAGAAAATTAAAGTTTTAGGAGCTATAGCTGGGGCTATTGTAACTGGTGAGTCGAATGGCGCACACAGCGCTGCAGGTGCAGCTGAGAATGTATTTCTTTATAACCATTATTTGCATAACTTCTATGGTTCAGCTGGCGATAAGTATTTTGGTGGCGCATTTTCGTTAGAAAAAGCACTTGAAAGTGATAGTACTTTGACAGAGCAGGAAAAACAAAAAATAAGGTCCCAATATTTAAAAGGGGATGGTAAAGAAGATCCTATAAAGGCTATTTTAGAAACTTTGCCAGTATCTGATACCATGATGGCATTAATGCAGGCTAAAGATACCAAAGACTATGCAGCGGCAGTACTAACCTCATTACCGATGGAAAGAGCTGTTGTTGTTTTGGGTAAATTAGCCAAAGTTACGAAAGTTAATAATGTTTTCTTTCCAAAAAGACCGATTAAAACTCCTGAAGGTATAAGTATCAATATTGATTTACCAATACATTTAGCGACGATGGATAAGTTTACTCAAAGAGCGGGAGTTTCTGGAGCCCATAATGCAGATGCGTTTTATGGTGCAGTTAGAGAAAAAGGTTTACAGATTATTAGTGAAACGGCAACAGGCGTGAAAGGTATCACCCAAATTGAATATAAAATACCAACAAAAGATGCAGCAGGAAAATTAACAGGTAACTATAAAGGTAATGGTGCGGAGCCATTTAAAAAAACAGTTTATGACCCGAAGGTTTATTCAGACCAAAAAATATTAGATTTAGGGCAACAGGCAGCTGCTAATGGATATAAGGATGCTATAGTAAAAGGATTACAATCTTATAACGCTAAAGCAGGTGGAGTTACCTTTAGAGTTTATTTAGATCCCAAAACTAAAGGTGTTAGCAATTTTCATCCTCAATAGGAATAATTTATATGAATGAGTCTTTTGATGAATTAAATCATTTATTGTTTGGATTACCTTATAATTATGAGGATAAAAACAATTATGACCATCAAGATTGGGTCATCAAAACTTATTTTGACCGGATGTATAATGATCATCGTTTCTTAGATGTTGTAGACCACATAGTTCAAAAGATAGGCTATAGTGCTGATGGTGCATATTGTCATTTTGCTTGTGAGTATGATGGATTTTTAGATGATATGATTTTTAAAGAGGGTGTTTTTTTTGCAATAGGTTATCCTCCAGAAAAAGATGATGAAATAGTCGTCAGTGAAGAAACTTGCTTCTACTATGTCAGATTAGCTTGTGAAAAATATTTAAAAGTTCATCCTGAAGACTTAGCTAGCGTAAGTAATTTATTATCAAAAATGCAAATGTTATAAAATAGGATTCTATTGTATTAATAGATAATTGAATAAAAACAGGCGGCTATAATTTTAGCCGCCTGTGAATTTTTATCGACACATTTTAGGTAATATTTCTTTTTTGGGACTACTTACCCAATAAATGTAAAAAGTGAATATGTTTTTCGTACTGATCAAGAATATCGTGGATGATCTGCTCTTTTGCCCAGCCCATCACATCGTAGTCTTGCCCACCTTCTTTTAAGTGAATTTCAGCGCGGTAGTAGCGTTGTTCTTCACTCTTTTCATCATCACTTTCTGTGCCCATACCCGCTAAGGCAAATGACGGTTGAATATAGTAACGGAGGCGAACTTCGTATAAAAAGTTCATATCGTCGCCTAAGTCTACTTCAAAACCAAAGAAGGACAGTCATTCGAGCAGGCATTTCGCACTT
>NZ_JAMPNG010000039.1:0-2620 GCF_028479245.1 Providencia sp. PROV223 | reverse complement strand
GTGACTGCGTACC
Source organism: Providencia sp. PROV223 (assembly GCF_028479245.1). Taxonomy (NCBI): domain Bacteria; kingdom Pseudomonadati; phylum Pseudomonadota; class Gammaproteobacteria; order Enterobacterales; family Morganellaceae; genus Providencia; species Providencia sp. PROV223. Next base: position 2,607 of record NZ_JAMPNG010000039.1, on the reverse strand, counting down.
TTTTGTATAATGGGTCAGCGACTTATATTCTGTAGCAAGGTTAACCGTATAGGGGAGCCGTAGGGAAACCGAGTCTTAACTGGGCGAATAAGTTGCAGGGTATAGACCCGAAACCCGGTGATCTAGCCATGGGCAGGTTGAAGGTTGGGTAACACTAACTGGAGGACCGAACCGACTAATGTTGAAAAATTAGCGGATGACTTGTGGCTGGGGGTGAAAGGCCAATCAAACCGGGAGATAGCTGGTTCTCCCCGAAAGCTATTTAGGTAGCGCCTCGTGAACTCATCTTCGGGGGTAGAGCACTGTTTCGACTAGGGGGTCATCCCGACTTACCAACTCGATGCAAACTACGAATACCGAAGAATGTTATCACGGGAGACACACGGCGGGTGCTAACGTTCGTCGTGAAGAGGGAAACAACCCAGACCGCCAGCTAAGGTCCCAAAGTCATAGTTAAGTGGGAAACGAAGTGGGAAGGCTCAGACAGCCAGGATGTTGGCTTAGAAGCAGCCATCATTTAAAGAAAGCGTAATAGCTCACTGGTCGAGTCGGCCTGCGCGGAAGATGTAACGGGGCTAAACTATGCACCGAAGCTGCGGCAGCGATATGTAAATATTGTTGGGTAGGGGAGCGTTCTGTAAGCCTGTGAAGGTGTACTGTGAGGTATGCTGGAGGTATCAGAAGTGCGAATGCTGACATAAGTAACGATAATGCGGGTGAAAAACCCGCACGCCGGAAGACCAAGGGTTCCTGTCCAACGTTAATCGGGGCAGGGTGAGTCGACCCCTAAGGCGAGGCAGAAATGCGTAGTCGATGGGAAACGGGTTAATATTCCCGTACTGGTGATAATTGCGATGGGGGGACGGAGAAGGCTAGGCTATCCGGGCGACGGTTGTCCCGGTTTAAGGATGTAGGCAGGTGAATTAGGCAAATCCGGTTCACTATATGCTGAGGTCCGACGACGAGTCACTACGGTGATGAAGTAGCTCATGCCCCGCTTCCAGGAAAAGCCTCTAAGCTCTAGATTATCATTAATCGTACCCCAAACCGACACAGGTGGTCAGGTAGAGAATACTCAGGCGCTTGAGAGAACTCGGGTGAAGGAACTAGGCAAAATGGTGCCGTAACTTCGGGAGAAGGCACGCTGGCGCTAGGTGAAGTCCCTCGCGGATGGAGCTGAAGCCAGTCGCAGATACCAGCTGGCTGCAACTGTTTATTAAAAACACAGCACTGTGCAAACACGAAAGTGGACGTATACGGTGTGACGCCTGCCCGGTGCTGGAAGGTTAATTGATGGGGTTATCCGTAAGGAGAAGCTCTTGATCGAAGCCCCAGTAAACGGCGGCCGTAACTATAACGGTCCTAAGGTAGCGAAATTCCTTGTCGGGTAAGTTCCGACCTGCACGAATGGCGTAATGATGGCCAGGCTGTCTCCACCCGAGACTCAGTGAAATTGAACTCGCTGTGAAGATGCAGTGTACCCGCGGCAAGACGGAAAGACCCCGTGAACCTTTACTATAGCTTGACACTGAACATTGAGCCTTGATGTGTAGGATAGGTGGGAGGCTTTGAAGTGTGGACGCCAGTCTGCATGGAGCCAACCTTGAAATACCACCCTTTAATGTTTGATGTTCTAACGTAGCCCCGTTATCCGGGGTGCGGACAGTGTCTGGTGGGTAGTTTGACTGGGGCGGTCTCCTCCCAAAGAGTAACGGAGGAGCACGAAGGTTGGCTAAGCATGGTCGGACATCATGCGGTTAGTGCAAAGGCATAAGCCAGCTTGACTGCGAGAGTGACGGCTCGAGCAGGTACGAAAGTAGGTCTTAGTGATCCGGTGGTTCTGAATGGAAGGGCCATCGCTCAACGGATAAAAGGTACTCCGGGGATAACAGGCTGATACCGCCCAAGAGTTCATATCGACGGCGGTGTTTGGCACCTCGATGTCGGCTCATCACATCCTGGGGCTGAAGTAGGTCCCAAGGGTACGGCTGTTCGCCGTTTAAAGTGGTACGCGAGCTGGGTTTAGAACGTCGTGAGACAGTTCGGTCCCTATCTGCCGTGGGCGTTGGAAGATTGAAAGGGGCTGCTCCTAGTACGAGAGGACCGGAGTGGACGCACCACTGGTGTTCGGGTTGTCATGCCAATGGCATTGCCCGGTAGCTAAGTGCGGAAGAGATAACCGCTGAAAGCATCTAAGCGGGAAACTTGCCTTGAGATGAGTCTTCCCTGACTCTTAAAGGGTCCTAAAGGAACGTTTAAGACTAAGACGTTGATAGGTTGGGTGTGTAAGCGTAGCGATACGTTGAGCTAACCAATACTAATGAACCGTGAGGCTTAACCTGACAACACCGAAGGTGTTTTAGAGAGATTATGTTGATTCAATAAGCGTGAGAAGCCGAAAGGTGAAGGACACAGCAGCTTGTTCGAGATTGATGTTCTGGTTTAGTGCACGAAAGTGAGATTAAACGGGAACACACAGAATTTGTCTGGCGGCAATAGCGCGGTGGTCCCACCTGACCCCATGCCGAACTCAGCAGTGAAACGCCGTAGCGCCGATGGTAGTGTGGGGTCTCCCCATGTGAGAGTAGGGAACTGCCAGACATTCAA
>NZ_JAMPNG010000038.1:0-4361 GCF_028479245.1 Providencia sp. PROV223 | reverse complement strand
TTAGATTGTCCCTCTAAGACACGGAATCGGTGGTTAAACCACATCAACCAAGCAAGAATTTATTTCGCTTGTTTTTTTCAGGAGACAAATCAGGGAGATTAGTGAGAACATAAGGGAAGTGGTGCTGATAGGCAGATTCGAACTGCCGACCTCACCCTTACCAAGGGTGTGCTCTACCAACTGAGCCATATCAGCACATCTTGGAGCGGGCAGCGGGAATCGAACCCGCATCATCAGCTTGGAAGGCTGAGGTAATAGCCATTATACGATGCCCGCAATGAACTCGGCTACCTGAGTTATCAGCTGTTAAACTGTTCCTCAAAATTTTCTCTTAAGAAAATTTCTTGGAGATGGTGGTGGGAGAAGGATTCGAACCTTCGAAGTCTGTGACGGCAGATTTACAGTCTGCTCCCTTTGGCCGCTTGGGTATCCCACCTATCCAAATTGTTAATGGTGCCGGCACCAAGAGTCGAACTCGGGACCTACTGATTACAAGTCAGTTGCTCTACCAACTGAGCTATGCCGGCATCAAGTGCTGCGCATTCTAGGTAGAGTCGGCGCAGGTTGCAACAAAAAAATTAATTTTTTTGTTTGTTCGCTCACATTTTGTTCGCTTTTGGGCTTTTTGTTGATTTTTTAACTATTTTAAGCTTAAAACATCAACAGCAGCTGTTAACTATAGTCCATTATCATTTGGTCAGTAAAGGGAGAAAGAGGCTTAAAATTTTTAAAATTATTATTTTTTATTCGATATCACAATTTTAGCCTCTCATTTTTAGGTGTTTTTTTCATCACTCAGTATCATTTTTTCTGCCTACATCAAAAAAAACTCATAAAAAATAGAAAAAAACCTACGCCTCCCCACTTTCACTCGCTATGATGCTAGCAAATTTTATGGATACGGGTGTTTAGGCAACCTGTCCAACCTGCATAAAATAGGCAGATGTTGGTTTATGAAAAAGAAAGAAAATTTTATTACTACGCCATACTTAGAGTTTGATAGAGAACACTGGGCAACGTTACGTGATTCAGTTCCACTTACATTAACATCGAGTGAACTTCTAGAGTTAAAAGGGATTAACGAAGAACTCTCTATGGAAGATGTTATAGAGATTTATCTACCTTTATCGCGTTTATTGAATTTTTATATCAGCTCAAACTTGCGTCGTCAGGCTGTCCTAGAGCAATTCCTTGGAACTAATGGCGCAAAAGTGCCTTATATTATTGGTATAGCAGGTAGTGTAGCTGTTGGTAAGAGTACAACTGCACGTTTACTACAAGCACTACTCACTCGTTGGCCAGAACACCGTAAAGTTGACTTGATTACAACTGATGGTTTCTTACATCCTAATCAAGTATTAAAAGATAGGAATATCATGAAGAAAAAAGGGTTTCCGCAATCTTATGATATGCGAAAACTCGTTAACTTCGTGTCGCAAATAAAGTCAGGTGCACGTAACGTTAAGGCTCCTGTTTATTCACATTTAACGTATGATATCGTTCCTGACCAAGAACAAATCATTGATCAACCTGATATTTTAATACTTGAAGGGCTGAATGTCTTACAAAGTGATATGGATTACCCGCAAGATCCTCATCATGTCTTTGTATCTGATTTTGTTGATTTTTCCATTTATGTCGATGCTGCACCTGAATTATTAAAACAATGGTATATCGGTCGGTTTCTTAAATTTAGGCAAGGTGCATTCTCAGATCCTGATTCTTATTTCCATAGCTACTCTAAATTAAGTGAAGATGAAGCTATTAATATTGCAGGGTCTATTTGGGATGAAATTAATGGATTAAATCTTGAAGAAAATATATTACCAACGAAGGAAAGAGCCAGTTTAATTATGACTAAAGGTGAGAACCATACTATTCAGAGTGTTAGATTAAGAAAATAATTATTTATATTGGCCGGCTTATCTCCGGCCAATAATATATCACTCGTTTAGCCTTAAGGATATTTCCCCTCCAATATAGGGAATTATTTCTCCATTATCCTTTTGTAGTAATAATGCACCTTGATCATTAACGCCACGCTCAATACCTGATATTACATCATTACCTATCAATAACTTAACATGCCTGTTCAGAAAATTATCTAGTTTAAACCATCGCTCTAAAAATGGTTTTAGTCCTTCGTGTTCAAATATAACTAAAGATTCTCTTAATGACTTAATAATATTAGCAGATAATTCATTACGCTCTATATTTTCAACCTCATCTCTTAGTGATGACCATTCTTGTGTTATTGATTTTGAACTTTCAATATTGTTATTATTCATTCCAATGTTAATACCAACACCAATAATAATATGAGCTGCATCTCCTGTTTTACCAGTTAATTCAACAAGAATTCCTGCAAGTTTTTTATCATTCATATACAGGTCATTAGGCCACTTTACTTTCACTTTTTCTTGACTAATTCTATTTAAAACTTCAGCAATTACGATGCCCACAACCAGACTTAGTCCCACTGCTGCTGCTGGGCCTTGTTCTAATCTCCAATACATTGAAAGATATAGATTACAACCAAATGGAGATATCCACTGACGCCCTCTTCTACCACGTCCAGCACTTTGATATTCGGCTAAGCAAGTATCTCCTGATTTAAGCTCAGCAATACGCTCTAACATATATTGGTTTGTTGAATCGATCACTGGCTCAACAATAATATTCACATCATCAATTTGCTTTTTAATGGCTTCTTCACTTAATAAATTGATTTGATATGGAAGCTTATAGCCTTTGCCAGCTATTGTTTCTATATTTAATCCCCAAGAGCGCAATGTTTTGATATGTTTATTAATTGCAGATCTTGTCATTCCTAATTGTTCACCGAGTTGCTCCCCCGAATGGACCTGAGCATCAGCTAAGATATCAATTAGCTGTAAAGGAATATTAGTTTCTTTCATCGAATATAATCCATTGCATTAACTTCTCCCACTCGACCGATAAACCTTACTTCTGGCTCTAAAATAATATCAAAGCGCTTTGCTACCGTTTGGCTCACATATTTCGCCAAGTTAGCAATATCTTGCCCTGTTGCGTGCTGTTTATTAATTAATACCAACGCCTGTTGGGTGTGAACAGCTGCGCCACCTATTTGATGACCTTTTAAACCGCACTGGTCAATTAACCAACCTGCGGCTAATTTAACACTACCATCTGCTTGTTCATATTGAGGGCAATTAGGATAAGCTATTTTTATGGCCTGTGCCTTTTCTGCTGAAATAACAGGATTTTTAAAGAAACTACCCGCATTGCCCGTTACTGTTGGGTCAGGTAATTTGCTTCTACGTGTTTGGCATACCGAATTAAATACTTGCTCTGGTGTTACTGTATTGGGATCAAGTTGAGCAAGATCTCCATACATAAGCTTAGGAACCCATTCTTTAGCTAATTTTAACCCAACACTGATGATGACATAGCCATATTGATACTCATGCTTAAAAATACTATCACGATAGCCAAATTGGCACTCTGAAGCTGTTAGTCGTATTACTCTGCCTGTTTCAAGGGAAAGCACATCAACATACTCACATATATCTTTCAGCTCTATACCATAAGCACCTATATTTTGAATGGGTGCAGAACCCACACAACCCGGGATTAATGCTAAATTTTCTGCACCACAAATACCTTTACTCAATAATGTTTCAAGTAATTGATGCCAATTTTCACCTGCTTGAGTATGAACATACCAATAACTATTATCTTCTGTTATTTCTATTCCCTTAAGCTGATTAATAATTACAACACCTTCAAAGTCTGCAACAAATAGAACATTACTTCCCCCCCCTAATAATAATACTGGGAGTTGCTGATTTTTAGCCTCGACCCATTGTTGGAGTAAAGATTCTTGGTTATCCACAAAAACAATTGATAATGCTTTTGCTTGAATGCCAAAGCTATTAAATGATTTAAGTTCAGACGTTAGGTTCATTACAGCCTTCAGTACAAATAAAACTAGGATAGGATAAGTCTATCAGGCTGGATTAAGAGTGAATAGCAAGATTAGGAAAATAAGATAATTAGTGAGAATTGCGCTATTAATAGAATGCAAAAAGCCACCCAATGGGTGGCTTCTTTATATTTAAAACCTAGCAGTTCCCTACTCTCACATGGGGAGACCCCACACTACCATCGGCGCTACGGCGTTTCACTACTGAGTTCGGCATGGGGTCAGGTGGGACCACCGCGCTATTGCCGCTAGGTAAATTCTTTTTAAATGCCGATTATATGGTGCTGATACCCAGATTCGAACTGGGGACCTCACCCTTACCAAGGGTGTGCTCTACCAACTGAGCCATATCAGCAATATGGTGCGGTCAGTCAGTACTGACACAACCTTAAAA
>NZ_JAMPNG010000037.1:0-7025 GCF_028479245.1 Providencia sp. PROV223 | reverse complement strand
GGCGACGTTTTCGTATTCACGGTGGTATGTCACTTGGCGCTTTCCACTTTCTCCTGCAATTTGCGTTTGGTTGGGATAACTACCACCTTCACTCTTTTCATATTCATGGCAAAGACTACGGTATTAGCTACGAAGGTGGATTAGGCTTTTATGATAATCCTTGGACGATTTCGCTTGCCTCATTTCAGTTTGAAAATCGCGATAAATTTACTTATGAGTATAATTTTTACCGTCATTGGTTATTAGATATCCGTATTGAAGCGATTGAATCAAACATAAATCAAAACACGCCTTTTTGCCTTGGTGGCCAAAGAATGCCGAATGCCACTAAATATGATGAAACCGAAGCCACGATTAAACTTTTAGAAGCCATAGCAGAAAGTAATGATTGCACGACTTGGGCAGATATTCAGGAGTTTATCGATGAATACAACCGAGTTAAATTTAACCGCCGACGTCTCAATCAGTTATTAAAGCGCTATGATTTTGACACACCGAACTATTCACAAGGCTTAGACTGGGCTCTCTAAAGGTATACTTTTACGTAAATAGAGATCTCTGTCCTTAAATTGTCTCTAAAGGTGGTATAAATTGGGGTTTAGAGAGTATTATGAAAACCTCTATAACCTTTATGGATTATTCTATGATTTATGCTTACATTCGTATCAGTTCTGCTGAGCAGAATTCTGCACGACAAGAAATTGCGATTCAAAATTCAGGTTATAAAGTCAAAACCGTTTTTACTGATATTGCTAGCGGCAAAGATACACATCGACCCAATTTACAACAATTATTAGCGCTACTCGTATCTGGAGATACGTTAATTGTTCACTCTATTGATCGTTTATGCCGCAATATGATGGATATGTGTTATTTAACGTTAGATCTGAAACAGCGAGGCATTTCACTCATTTTTCTCAAAGAAAATATTTGCTTTTCAGCGAATGAAAACAATCCATTACAAGAACTTCAATTGCATATGATGTCCGCATTTAGTCAATTTGAACGAGCGCTAATTAGGGAACGCCAAGCGGAAGGAATTGCGGCTAAAAAACATCGAGGGGAGCAAACGGGTCGCCCTCCTGCAGATAAGCGTAAGGTTATCATGGTTGATGAATTAAAAGCGAAAGGTATTCGTCTTAAATTAGCCTGTGATAACGTTGGAATAGGTGTTTCAACTTACTATAAGTTAAGGAAAAAATAATCCATTAACTTTGGAGGTCGTATGATGAAGATCGTAGTGACAGCAAAGGTAATACACGATGATGGTTCCGCCTATCAAGAAACCTTATTGACGTTACAGAAAACTGCCGAACACAGTGAACCTTTGGGGTTATCCCTTAACGAATCAAAGATATTGCTCAATAGTGCTCAATTAGCCATTATACAGGCCCAAAGCCAATCCTATATGCAAGCGCATCGAGAGTGCCCACACTGTCATCAACGCCGTCAAATAAAAGATCATCAGGCCCGCCATTATCATACTTTATTTGGTGTTATTCCGATTAAAGGGCTTCGGCTTTACCGTTGTCACTGTGAGACAAATAATACAAAATCAGTGAGTTTGCTCAGTGAATGGCTACCCGAAAATACCCATCCCGAACTAAAATATATTGAGGCTAAATGGGCCTCATTGATGTCTTATGATCTTACCGCCGATAGATTAAAAGATATTTTACCGATCAATAACGCGCTAAATGCCTCCACAATACGTAATCACTTAATCAGCGTCGCTAAACGGCAAGAAGCTGAGTTAGCCGAGCAACCCGATTTTCTCGATAAATCCGCTTATGACAATAAGCGGTTGCCCCGCCCAGGAAAACCGATGGTGATTGGATTTGATGGTGGTTACGTTCGAGATTGCCATAACCGAAAAAACAATTTTGAAATCATTACAGGAAAAGCTTACGCTGAAAATCTTCAAGCGAAACGGTTTGGCTACGTTCACACATTTGAAAACAATCCAAGAAAACGCTTACTTTCTGTACTTAATGCTCAAGGAATGCAAACGAATCAACAGATATCATTTTTGTCGGATGGGGCCGATAATCTGAGAATGATGCAAATCGGTATTTACCCCGAAGCTGAGCATATTTTAGATTGGTTTCATATTAGTATGCGCCTAACAGTGCTTAACCAGTGTGCTAAAGGGGTTGGCTCACAATCCTCAAGGATTGGTATAAAATTAAGAGATTTACTGGAAAAAACAAAATGGTATTTATGGCATGGTAATGTCGATGAGGCATTAGAACAACTAGAGAGCTGTTTATGTATTTTTGATGATGAAGAAGATAGTCAAGCCTATAAAAACAGCAAAAAAATGGTACGGTATTTAGAGGAAATGATAACTTATATTGATAATAACCAAGCTATGATCCCCAATTATGGGGAACGGTATCGCTATGGTGAACCCATTTCAACGGCATTTGTGGAATCAACAGTGAATGAAGTTATTGCAAAACGAATGGCAAAAAAACAGCAAATGCAGTGGAGCCAAGAAGGTGCACATTACCTTTTACAAACCCGAGTGGCCGTTTTAAATGATGAATTAGAGGGCATCTTTCACCGTTGGTATCCTAAACTAAGTAGCACTGAGTTAGATGCAATGGCCGCGTAAATACCCCATACTTTTTTATGCTCTCCAATATGGAAATTTGGGCCAGAATATGAAGAAATTGTACCAAAAAAAAATTCCACTCCAGCAGTTATAAATAAAGCTCCAATCAATAAAAACGAAATGCTTATTCGATTAAGCTCTTCAATTGAGAAAACTATAGAATTATTGAAGTGGTTATCCCCCACTGCATATGACGACTACTTAAATTCTGAAAGTTTCAAATCGTTAAATTGGCTTGTAACAGACGAAGGGATCGAAACGTTCATTAAGTATAAAGATATAAAATCAATTTCTTTTAATAGAATGACAAAAGCAAGAACGATGAAAAAATTAGTCCGTGGAAGCAGAGGGTGCTCCATGATTATGATAGAAAAAAATGCGGCGGGTGTTCTTTTTTTATACCCTTAAAGAGAAAGAGGCTGCCGTTAGGCAGCCTCTTTCATAGACTCTTTGCGACTGGCCCGTACCGCTTATCTACAATAAGTATGGTAAAGGTTAACCCAACGCTTACACTGAGCATCATATACAAATACACAGGAATGTCAAATACTTTTGATGAGCTCTAGTTTATATAAATGATGTATTTTCCTCTTATCAGAAAAACATACATCTTCCTTTGTGGGATAGAAAAATTTAAATTTAGCGTTATTTTTTCAAAAATATTTTATAATCTTTTAATCTACGAGAATATTCAACAATTGAGCTATCTTTTAATTTTGTTTTTACCGTTAAATTATATTTAAACGCTGTAATATCAAAGCATTACATATTAGCTTGTTCGCTTATGTTTCCACAAAAACGACAGACCTCGCTAAACATTCTATGACATATTCTGCGTATTTATTCAATGCCGAGACCGCATTATTTAACGATGCGCCGGAGTAATGATCCGATAAAACCGCCATGACCTGCTCAACATTAAATTGCGACATGTGAACCTCTAGCTTCATCAACAACGTATCGATACGACGTAACCGCGTGACATATTCTCGTACAGTACTGACGTTCATCGATGAGTTCAATAATAAATGCCGTTGAAAATCTATTAAATCCACAAAGCGGGGCAAGGGCGGCGAATACAGCTCACTGCAAAAACGACACAGAACCCGTAATCGCGTCGTTTGCAGTACAGTCCACTGTGTTTCATTCAACCGCTGTGACATATTCTTGATATCATCTTTATTAATTGCCATTCCATCCAGCATCAATGACACCCGTTCCAGACGTGTATGGCAAGCAGTACAACGTGTCTGTGTTTTCTTAAACTCATCAAGGTAACGCCTTAATGCTCGAGTTTTTACTTTACCTTCAGTCATACACCTTCCTGTCAAAAAAGATGAAAATTAACCGGGTTTGACGCTCAGTGGAACGAAAACTCACGTTAACCGATGTTTAACCGATATTGCCAATCATCATCATCAAATTTCCCCTGAAGATGGTGCTGTTTCATAACTTCGCTAAATTGTTTTTTATCACCCAGCACCCAAAAATCCACCGAGTTAACCTGTTTCCCCTCATCACTAAACCCCACGGTTAAAGCCGATTGCGTGACATAGAAGGTGGGGATGGCGGTCAGTATCGGTTTTTTCGTGATCAGTTTTTGCCAGCGGTCATCACTAAGCACCGCGCTATCCCACCCTAAATCTTTAAGCAGCTCAGTTGCGTAGGTCAGGCGAAACAAATCACTTTGGCTGGTAATATCACAACAACACGAACGCCACAGATACTCCAAGCGGAATTTCAATTTTGAGGTCACCAACCGTTGTTGGCCAAGATTGATGAGCCATTCAAAATCATGGACGACACAGCGGTGAAACCGTTTTTGTTTGAGTGCCGTTTGTAGCCAGCGAAGCAGGAATAGATTTTCAGACTGGGCGTTTCGAGCCGCTTTTCCGTCCCATTGCGCCAGTTTGAGCGCCACTAACGCGGAAAACGCTAACTTACCTAACCAATGATTTTTTTCTTCAACCGAAATTGGAGAATGGATTATCTTTGTCATGCGGTTCGTGATTGTTGTTTAGCCAGTTTTTGAATGCGTTTTAACGTATCAGCGACATCTGATTCCGTGACAGTTCCGTTCGGTTGACCGTCTTTATCATAGCGTACCGCACCAGGCATAATCGTGGTGCGATATTTCATACTGTGACTAATGGCCGCAAGGCTACGTTTCAATTTTTTAGTCGAAATTGGCAATTTACGGGCATTTTTATCCGCCAATAAGACCTCTCGTGTACCAATTGACATCGGTCGAAGTTGTTCATTAGGAAAAAGGTGTGGCCAATATTCTGAGATATTCGCGATAGCTTCCTCTAAGGAGAGATGTTTTTTTGGTGGCGTTGGCGGAATAACTTTTTTTTCTAATGGGATGATAACCTCTTTCTGTTTTTTCGCAGGCGGAGAGGTCACTTTTTTAGTAGGTTGAGTTGGCGCTGTTTTGGCGGGTTTATTGGGTTTACGCTGTGTATTGACCACCACCTGTTTACGGCGACGCTGAATAACTGGTTCGGTACTTTCCGACTCTTTTTCTATCGTCGGACGTTTTAACGTCAGTGTTTTGCGCTCCATTTTAACCTCACACCAAAATCGCGTTTATCATCAATGCATTACTAGCAGGTTATCATGAAATTTCACCGAAATCACCCGCCCAAAGGGCAGTAGACGGCAAAAACAATCACAGAGAACAGGTTAAGGTTAGGGCCGTCGAGACCCGCGTTAGCGGTTACGTGCTGTTTAAGACCCCTATCTACCCCCTGTCCTGGTTGAGCTGACTGAAATTAACACCGTTATTTTGTTTGTTTGACCCTTTGAAAAACGCAGTGAGACGGGCGAGAGGCGAAGCCTCGATGAACGGCTGTAGCTGCGCGTTAAGATGGCCATTGGCCAGCTTTACGGGGGCAATGGCACGATACTGACACCGTGTTCTGAGCGACAGCCATTTATGGCTTGTAAGCGAAGGCTTTATTGGTTTTATCTCTTTAGAGTGTGCGGCTTGAAAAAGCAGAGCCGCAACTCCTTATTTATAAGGTCGTTTAGTTCAGAACCTAAAAACGAATTTAACCATAAAACCCCAAACGAATTCGAAGTTAATTGAGGTAAATAACATCATTCGAAGTTAAGAGCATAAATAGCAAACGAAAATAGGCTAGCGGCCATCATCGCGACAAGTTGAGCGATTGAGACAACCTCTTTATCGCTCAAAAAACAAGCTATCCAGATTTAGGGCGAACGAAACCACCGCCAGTCAAGGCGGTAAATTTAGGGGGGATGAATTAGGAGTCGGGTAAGTGTTCGAGGTAATGCAGGTAAATAGCCTGCCCTTGAACACTCGGATACAAGGCTTTCACTTTGCGCTCAAAAGCCATGACCGCCGCAATAGGCTGTGTCACCTTCCACGATTCAAAACGACGCCATGCGGCATGTTCGGCGCTTTCTGGTGCTTCCAAACTTTTGGCTAACGCTTTCTTTTCCTTCAGGGCCTTAGCTAAATGTTTCTTCTCTTGTTTGAGCGCTTCATCTTTCCCAACCACGAGGGTTTTAAGCTTGTTGAGCAGGTTGCGAAGTTTGTGCTTAGTATCCAGTGACGCCACATTCGCACGGGCAAGTCGCAAGACATGTTGGGCGTAGCGTTTTTGATAGCTCTCTTTTAATCCCTTCTTTTCCATCCAACGGCTAAAACTAGAGACCACTTCGCGCAGTTCTAACGCAGAAAACCCGAGCCCATGGAAAAATTCAGGGCGTATCCAAATACGCATCGCTTTGTATTGTTTGGCCTCGATATCAAAATCGCGATCAATGACAATCAGGTTTGCTTGTTCCCAGTCGCGTAACGCGTGCAAAATTGGATCGTAACTTTTACGCCCACAGTCATAGCGATACAGTTGGCCACACAATTCCGCCAACTTCTCCACGGAGCACATCACTTCAAACAGCGCGTCACTTTCGGGGTTATAATCGGCATACGCGATCATGGCCATCGCTAACGCATCAAAGGTTTCTCGACGCTCTGAACGCACAGATATCCGTTGCTTTCGGCTATAACGCAGTTGGTAAATATGGGGGTTTCGGTTCCAATCGTGACGTTTTAACGCGGCTGCAAAGCGACGTACAGGCACTAATTTCGGTAATTGCCCTAAAAATTTTGGCGCATAATGCCGATGAATTTTACCGACGGAACAAGGAATTGCAGGAATTGAGATCCCATTAGACATGTCTCTCCGCACTTATGTTGTACGGAAGGAGTTGAATTTTCTTGCGCATAATTCTATACTCCCCGCTAGGAGTTCAACATTACCCCTAGCGGAATTGCTCTGATGACCCCTGATAATCTTTACGTCCCGCCAAGAATGTAGAAGATTTCAGGGGTTTTCTATTTGGGTTCACAGCACATGTTTGTGTGTTACATCCCATC
>NZ_JAMPNG010000036.1:0-11952 GCF_028479245.1 Providencia sp. PROV223 | reverse complement strand
ACTTGCCGCCTAGCTGCAACACAAATTGTTTTGAGTATTACTTTATAGTTGCAGGATAAAAATATTTTTCGCTTTTATGACAGTCTGTCATTTTTCTTTTTGATATTAGTTTTGAAATTTTGTTTTTATAACTAATTGAATTTTAAGTTGTAAAATTGTATTTTTCTTCGTTTTTGTTTTCTCGCCAGTGAAAAAATCAGCAATTGTCATAAAACTGTCATAAAAACGACATGTTGTCGTAACTAAATTGTCCTATTTTTCCTACCGTGACATACACCCAACAATTTTATACTTGATTGTTTCTATACATCCCCGGAGGGATTATGAAAATGACGCGTACCACCTTAGCAAGCGTAATGGCAGCAACTTTATCTCTGACTGCAATGTCTTCTTTTGCTGCTACCAGCCTGACCGGAGCTGGCGCGACCTTTCCTGCTCCTGTTTATGCGAAGTGGGCAGACTCTTATCAGAAAGAAACAGGTAATAAAGTAAACTATCAGGGGATTGGTTCTTCTGGTGGTGTCAAACAAATTAATGCAAAAACAGTTGATTTCGGAGCTTCTGACGCCCCATTAACTGATGAAAAACTCAAAGAAGATGGCCTGTTCCAGTTCCCTACTGTTATCGGTGGTGTGGTACTGGCTGTAAATGTAAAAGGTATTGAGTCAGGGCAACTGACTTTAGATGGCAACACATTAGGTGATATCTATTTAGGTAAAATCACTAAATGGAATGACCCAGCAATCGCTAAATTGAATCCAAATGTGAGTTTACCAGACCAAGCTATCGCAGTCGTTAGACGTTCTGACGGTTCGGGTACTACGTTCGTATTCACGAGCTACCTTGCTAAAGTAAGCGCAAGCTGGAAATCAGACGTTGGTGCGGGCTCTACCGTTAACTGGCCGAAAAATAGCGTAGGTGGTAAAGGGAATGATGGCGTTGCAGCTTTCGTACAGCGTCTACCAGGTTCTATCGGTTATGTTGAATATGCATACGCAAAACAGAACAACCTTGCGTATACTAAATTAATCTCCGCTGATGGCGAAGCGGTTTCACCAACGGGTGAAAGCTTCAGCGCAGCAGCGAAGAAAGTGGACTGGTCTAAATCTTTTGCTCAAGATTTAACAAACCGTGATGGTGCGAATGCATGGCCGATAACCTCAACCACATTCATCTTAGTTCACAAGCAGCAAGAGAATGCGGAAAAAGGCAAAGCGGTTCTTGATTTCTTCAACTGGGCTTATGATAAAGGTGGTAAACAAGCGGAAGCACTAGATTACGCAATTTTACCTCAAGAAGTCGTGACCGCAGTACGTGCAGCATGGAAAACAGAAGTTAAAGATAGCCAAGGTAAAGCATTATTCTAGGTGAACTTAGGTTTTCTAAGTGCACTTAGGGTTGGAAATGGCGGGTAAGTGCTGAGGAACAGAGCTTACCCGCTCATCGTTGTAACGCAATCCTGTAGAAAAGAGCAGGAATGAAATGAGAACAAAGCGCATGGCCGAGAAAACAACGGCATTTAGAGCTCCCAGCAAATCAGGTGATGTGATTTTTAGTGCACTGGTAAAGATTGCCGCGCTCATCACTTTGTTAATGCTCGGAGGCATTATTATTTCCCTTATTTTTGCATCTTGGCCAAGTATGCAGAAGTTTGGGTTTTCGTTTTTGTGGACCAAAGAGTGGGATGCTCCGGCGGAAGAATTCGGTGCTCTTGTGCCTATTTATGGCACTATCGTTACATCGTTAATTGCTCTGATTATCGCAGTACCCGTTAGTTTTGGTATAGCACTATTCCTAACCGAGCTGGCTCCCAATTGGCTAAAACGTCCGCTTGGTATCGCGATTGAACTCCTTGCTGCTATCCCAAGTATCGTTTATGGGATGTGGGGGTTATTTGTCTTTGCACCTTTGTTTGCAGAGTATTTCCAAGAACCAGTTGGTAATGTGATGTCGAGTGTGCCGATTGTCGGTGAACTATTTTCAGGGCCTGCATTCGGAATCGGTATTTTAGCAGCGGGGATTATCCTCGCGATTATGATTATTCCCTATATTGCGTCAGTGATGCGCGATGTATTTGAACAAACTCCTGTGATGATGAAAGAGTCAGCCTACGGGATTGGCTGTACAACATGGGAAGTGATTTGGAATATCGTGCTGCCGTATACCCGCAATGGGGTAATCGGTGGAGTGATGTTAGGTCTTGGCCGTGCACTGGGTGAAACCATGGCGGTTACTTTCGTGATTGGTAATACTTACCAACTTGATAGCGCATCACTGTTTATGCCTGGAAACAGTATTACCTCAGCACTGGCAAATGAATTTGCGGAAGCTGAGAGCGGCTTACATACCTCGGCCTTGATGGAACTTGGACTGATCCTGTTTGTTATCACTTTTATTGTGTTAGCGATTTCCAAGTTAATGGTCATGCGTCTTGCGAAAAATGAGGGCCGTTAAAATGTCGATATCTCAACCTATCGCAGTGAATGAAAAAGAACGAGCTCGTCGTCAAGCGTGGCGTCGCCAAGTTAACAGAATGGCACTACTTGTCTCGATGTTAACTATGGCTTTCGGCTTGTTCTGGTTAGTGTGGATTTTATTTTCTACAGTCACTAAAGGGATTGATGGCATGTCCCTCAATCTGTTTACTGAAATGACTCCACCACCTAATACGGAAGGTGGCGGGTTGGCAAATGCCATCGTAGGTAGTGGCTTATTAATCTTATGGGCGACAGTTATCGGTACGCCTTTAGGGATTTTAGCGGGAATTTATTTAGCTGAATATGGGCGTAAGTCATGGTTAGCTTCAGTCACCCGCTTTATTAATGACATTTTATTATCAGCTCCATCTATCGTTGTAGGGTTGTTTGTGTACACCATTGTGGTTGCTCAAATGCAGCACTTCTCGGGTTGGGCTGGGGTCGTGGCGCTTGCATTGCTGCAAATTCCGATTGTTATTCGAACTACTGAAAATATGTTGAAATTAGTTCCGGATAGCTTGCGTGAAGCCGCTTATGCACTTGGCACACCAAAATGGAAAATGATTTTATCTATTACGCTAAAAGCGTCTGTGTCAGGGATTATCACTGGGATCTTGCTTGCAATTGCACGTATTGCTGGGGAAACCGCACCGCTTCTGTTTACTTCACTGTCAAATCAGTTCTGGAGTACAGATATGAGCGAGCCAATTGCCAACTTACCAGTGACAATCTTCAAATTTGCAATGAGCCCATTCTCTGAATGGCAAGAGCTTGCATGGGCTGGGGTTCTGTTAATTACCCTATGTGTCCTGCTGATTAACATCATTGCACGTGTTGTTTTCGCACAGAAAAAACACTAAGCGCCAGATAAATAAAGATTTAGAGAGAAAAGCAAACCATGATTAATGCAAACGATATTGCAAATAGTAAAATTAAAGTACGTGACCTCAACTTCTATTATGGCAAGTTTCACGCACTGAAAAATATCTCTTTAGACATTGAAAAAAATAAAGTGACTGCATTTATCGGCCCATCAGGCTGTGGTAAATCGACGTTATTACGCACCTTCAATAAAATGTATGAATTGTATGGCGAGCAGCGAGCAGAAGGTGAAATTTTACTGGATGGCCAAAACATCCTGACTGATAAACAAGATATTGCGTTATTGCGCGCAAAAGTCGGAATGGTTTTCCAAAAACCAACACCATTCCCGATGTCTATTTATGACAACATTGCATTTGGTGTGCGTTTATTTGAGAAGTTATCCCGTGTGGAAATGGATGAGCGCGTGCAGTGGGCGTTAACAAAGGCGGCATTATGGAATGAAACCAAAGATAAGTTACACCAAAGTGGTTATAGCTTGTCGGGTGGCCAGCAACAGCGTCTCTGTATTGCTCGTGGTATTGCTATTCGCCCTGAGGTTTTATTGCTAGATGAACCCTGTTCCGCTCTAGACCCTATTTCAACTGGTCGAATTGAAGAACTGATTAGTGAATTAAAATCAGAATACACCGTGGTGATTGTTACCCACAATATGCAACAAGCAGCACGCTGTTCTGACTATACGGCTTTCATGTATTTAGGGGAGTTAGTCGAGTTTAACCATACTGACAAAATGTTTACTACCCCAGAAATGAAGCAAACTGAAGATTATATTACTGGCCGCTACGGTTGATATGGAGCCGACGATGGATACGCTGAATCACAACAAACATATATCGGGGCAGTTCAATGCTGAACTGGAACATATCCATACTGAATTAATGACGATGGGAGGACTGGTCGAAGAGCAGCTTACCAAAGCCATTACGGCCATGCATAATCAGGATGAAGCCCTAGCACGTGAAGTTATCGAAAATGACCATAAAGTCAATATGATGGAAGTGGCCATTGATGAAGAATGCGTTAAAATCATCGCGAAACGCCAACCAACGGCGAGTGATTTGCGCCTGATTATGGCGATTTCAAAAACGATTGCTGAGCTGGAAAGAATCGGTGATGTTGCGGACAAAATCTGTCAAACCGCATTGGAAAAATTTTCTCATCAACACCAGCCCTTGTTAGTGAGTTTGGAATCATTAGGCCGTCATACAGTACAAATGCTACATGATGTATTAGATGCGTTCGCTCGAATGGATCTTGAAGAAGCGATTCGTATCTACCGTGAAGATGAGAAAGTTGACCAAGAGTATGAGGGCATCGTACGTCAATTGATGACCTACATGATGGAAGACCCACGAACGATCCCAAGTGTATTAACAGCACTATTCTGTGCTCGTTCAATTGAGCGCATCGGTGACCGTTGCCAAAACATCTGTGAGTTTATTTTCTACTATGTGAAGGGGCAGGATTTCCGTCATGTGGGTGGGGATAGTCTTGAGAAGATGTTAACGAATAAATAATTACTCGAATACTCGTCATATTTCGTGCTGTGGCGGTGTTGGCTTCGCTCGGCTACTCGGGTCACATACTGATGTATGCTCCCCGAGGTATCCTTGCTTGCCGCCTAGCCACAATACGAACTATTTAGAGTATTAAGCTACAACTCCAATCATTTGTCTCAATCTCTTCTACCGACTTTCTTCTTGCTCGATAAGAGTCTATTGATGGTTTAACCATGTCTGGGGCACCTTGTTATCAAGGTGGCTTTTTTTTGTCTCCGTTAATATTCCATTTGGTTATAAATATATTATTTAATATTATTTCAAGTGCTAAGTAATAGTTGATAGCGTGTGATGGTCGATTTACAAAAATTTACCGTCAGGGGTGTTCAATGAAAGCTCGTATTCTAACGACTGTTTTACTTACAGGTTTAGCGCTGACAGCGAATGTCGCTAGCGCAGATAAATTAGATGATATCAAACAAGCGGGTGTGATCCGCATTTCTGTGTTTGATAGCAATCCACCATTTGGCTTTATTGACCCACAAACTAAAAAATTAGCGGGCTATGATGTGGATATCGCACAAGAAATTGCAGATAGCTTAGGGGTAAAACTTGAGCTTCGTCCCACTAACCCAGCAAACCGTATCCCACTTCTGACTTCGGGCAAAGTTGACCTGATTGGCGCTAATTTCACCATTACTGATGAGCGCGCAAAGCAAGTTGATTTTTCTATTCCTGATTTTGCGACAGGCCAAAAATTTATTGCCCGTAAAGGCGTATTAAAAACCCCTGACGATATCAAACCACTACGTATTGGTGCAGATAAAGGCACTGTGCAGGAAGTGACTTTACGTGAACGTTTCCCTGATACAAAGGTAATTTCGTACGATGATACGCCGCAAGCATTCGCTGCACTGCGTAATGGCAACGTCCAAGCTATCACACAAGATGATGCGAAACTGGTTGGTTTATTAGGTAATTTACCTGAAAAAGTGAAAGCAGATTTTGAGATTTCCCCATTTAGCCTGACGAAAGAATACCAAGCATTGGCAGCAAGCAAAGGTGAAACCCGTTTGGTTGAAAACGTCAACGAAACATTGTTGAAACTGGAGAAAGACGGTAAAGCCGAGGTAATTTATAACCGTTGGTTTGGCCCAGATACTAAAGCTGCACAGCCACGCGGGGACTTTAAATTTGCGCCACTGAGTGAGCAACAACCTCAGTCTTAACGGGTAGCGGTAAATATTCAGTGATATGAAGCCCTGCACTCTGTGCGGGGTTCTTGGTTATAAGGGATGCGTTTTTAATCACAGGCTGTGAAGGCAATAGGTCGTGAACAATGTTTGAAAAATTTTTGAGTGGTGATTTTTGGTCTGCCCATTTATTGGCCCCCGAGTATCTAGAATGGTTTGGCTACGGTTTTTTGATCACCGTTTGGATCTCGATTTGTACCATTGTTGCAGCCACTGCATTGGGTTTTATAGTTGCATCAGCAAAGGATAGTCAAATTGCTCCTGTGCGTTGGGCCGTGAGTATCTACATTTCTATTTTTAGAAATACGCCTTTGTTGGTGCAGTTATTCTTTTGGTACTTTGCTTCCGGTGAAATTTTACCCTCTGCTGCAATGGAATGGCTAAATACTCCCCATGAAATCCATTTATTTGGAATAACCGTGGGTTGGCCGTCATTTGAATTCTTAGCGGGTTTTATTGGTTTGACCTTGTATACCGTCCCTTTTATTGCCGAAGAAATTCGCGCTGGGATCCGTGGTGTTCGCCAAGGGCAAAAATATGCCGCGTTTGCTTTAGGATTAACGTCATGGCAGGCCATGAAATTAGTGGTATTACCGCAAGCCGTTAAAATCGCCATGCCTCCGCTACTGGGCCAATATATGAATGTGGTGAAAAACTCATCGTTAACGATGGCCATCGGTGTCGCAGAACTGTCTTATGTCTCTCGTCAGGTTGATAGCCAGACACTGCAAACCTTTACTGCCTTTGGGGTAGCGACAGTATTGTACATTGCTATTATTGCAGTAATGGAGGGGTGGGGCCAGTGGCGCCAGCAGCGTAATTTGGCTCAGGGGGTATAAAATGGATTTTTCAGTTATTGAGCAGAACTGGCAATATTTATTATTCGGTACTTTCCCTGATGGACCACTTGAAGGCGCAGCGCTGACGCTAGTCATTAGCTTACTTGCCGGTGCGGCCTCCATTGTATTAGGGACATTGGGCGGAATAGCCTTAGCCATGCTACGAGGCTTCTGGGTTAACCTGTTCGCCGCAGTTTTAGGCTTTTTTCGTGCAATTCCCGTCATTATGTTGATTTTTTGGACCTATTTCCTGTTGCCAATCTTATTGGGTATGGAAATTCCGGGTATTGCAACGGTAGTATGCGCATTGGCATTGATTACCTCCGCATATTTGGCTCATGCTGTGAAAGCGGGCATTTTAGCAATAGGGGCAGGGCAGTGGCAGGCAGGTTTATCCTTGGGGTTTAGCCGCTGGCAGGTATTATGGAATATCGTGTTACCACAAGCCTTACGCATGATGGTACCGTCATTTATTAACCAGTGGGTAGCATTAATTAAAGACACCTCATTAGCCTATGTTGTTGGTGTTGCGGAGCTTTCTTTCTTAGCAACCCAAGTGAACAACCGTGAAATGGTTTATCCTCTCGAAGTTTTCTTATTCGTTGCATTTATTTATTTTGTGATGTGCTTTGCGGTAGAAATTATTGCGAATAGAGTGGCGAAAAAGCTCAGTGCACAGCATCAACCCCAAAAACTGGCTGCGAAACATCGTTTATTGTTTTGGCGTCGACAAAAATTGTTAGCACTTTCCTAAATCAAAAGTGGTGGTGAAATACCCACCATTTTTTCACTCCACTATTTTGGGTTATTTTTATTATTTCATCTTGGCGTATCAGTTAGTTAGGACATTTTGGCTCCTTGCAGTTTACGCAATCGTTTTCTTTTGTGGTTTTTAATTGTAGTATAGGGCGAAAAAAACTTTTTTTGGGCGCAATATCTAATGAGTAATCAATCTTCTAGCTCGGCACAACCGCAGGGCTTGTTTCAGCGTGTTTTTAAATTGCAAGAGCACGGCACGACAGCACGGACAGAAGTTGTTGCAGGCTTCACCACCTTCCTGACGATGGTATATATCGTCTTTGTTAACCCTCAAATACTCTCAGTTGCAGGCATGGACATCAAAGCCGTGTTTGTGACCACCTGTTTAATTGCGGCAATTGGTAGCATTTTAATGGGGCTACTGGCAAATTTACCGATTGCTGTTGCACCCGCGATGGGCTTGAATGCCTTTTTTGCTTTTGTTGTTGTAGGGGCGATGGGGTATTCATGGGAAGTTGCTATGGGCGCCGTATTTTGGGGGGCTGTCGGCTTATTTATTCTGACACTATTCCGCATACGTTATTGGATTATCGCTAACATTCCTTTGAGTCTTCGCGTCGGGATCACCAGTGGTATCGGCCTATTTATTGCGATGATGGGGCTGAAAAACTCCGGCATTATTGTGGCTAACCCGGACACGTTAGTTTCTATCGGTAACTTGACTCACCATAATGTTTGGCTGGGAGCTCTCGGGTTCTTTATTATTGCCATCTTAGCGGCACGTAATATTCATGCCGCGGTATTAGTTTCTATTGCGGTGACCACTTTGATTGGTCTGGCTCTGGGAGATGTAAAATATTCTGGGATATTCTCAATGCCGCCAAGTATCACGAGTGTCGTGGGGCAGGTTGATTTCTCTGGTTCTTTAGATTTAGCGTTATCCGGTGTGATTTTTGCCTTTATGCTAGTCAATTTGTTTGACTCATCAGGTACCATGATTGGGGTGACTGACAAAGCGGGTATCACCAATGAACGCGGGACTTTCCCTCGAATGAAACAAGCTTTATATGTAGACAGCTTGAGTTCTGTCGCAGGTTCAGCGATGGGAACATCTTCAGTCACTGCATATATTGAAAGTTCTTCAGGTGTTTCTGTTGGTGGGCGTACAGGTTTAACCGCGATCGTCGTTGGTGTTTTATTCCTATTGACTATGTTTATCTCACCTCTTGCAGGTATGGTACCTGCTTATGCAACTGCGGGAGCCTTGATTTACGTGGGCGTGCTGATGACATCAAGCCTAACTCGCGTGAAATGGGATGACTTAACTGAGTCTGTACCCGCATTTATTACTGCAGTGATGATGCCATTTAGTTTCTCGATTACTGAAGGTATTGCGTTGGGCTTTATTGCTTACTGTGCAATGAAAATTGGTACTGGTCGCTGGCGTGATCTGGGTTTGTGTGTGATTTTAGTCGCGGCGATGTTCTTGCTAAAAATGATCCTAGTCGATGCCTAAAATGTGCTTCATATTTTGAACTGTAGCGGTGTTGGCTGCGTTTGCTAACCCTAGTCACATACTTTTGTATGCTCCTAGGGATTAGCAATTCTTGCCGCCTTGCTACAGCTCAAACTATTTAGCGCATTAATCTTCGTCATACTTCAAGCTGTGGCGTTGCTGTCTTCTCTCGGCTACTCGGGTCACATACTTATGTATGCTCCCCGAGATAACCTCGATTGACGCCTAGCCACAACTTGAATTATTTAGAGTATTGGCTAAGTGATCATTTTCTGTAGGTAAAGCTATTTAGAAGATTAATACCCCCTCATATGGCTCTTCCTTTTTGTTGCTTGCATGCAACAAAAATTATTTAAGGTATAATCATTAAAGTACTGTTGCGAAGGCAGGGTGGAATAAAAAATTCGCTGAAATTGCAAACTAGTGCTTTCCCCCTTTATGGGATCCTGCTAGATTTCGCAGCAGAAACTGACTTTATCAAGGTATCAGACCATGAATGCACCAAAAAAAACGGCTGCGAAGCCAAAGAAAAAATACCGTAAAACTAAAGAAGAGATAAATGCGGAAGGCCGTGAGCGTAAGCGTGAGAAAAAACATCGCGGTCATAAGTCTGGCAGTCGTTATGTAGAACAGGCTTCTAATAAGCAAAATGGTGGGCAAAACGCTTCAACCGACCCACGTTTAGGCAGCAAAAAACCAGTGCCTTTAATTGTGGATGAAAAACAGGTCACGAAACCTGCGGTTGAGAAAAAACAGCCAGCTGTTAAAGAAAAACTGACACCAGAAAAAGAGCTGGAAATGCTGGAAAGCGATGACCGTTTAGATAGCATTTTGGCACGCCTAGAAGATGGCGAAACCATCACGGCGCAAGAACAAGAATATGTTGATACTTGTTTAGACCGTATCGATGAGCTGATGAATATTCTCGGTATTGAATATAGCGAAGAAGAAGAGGAAGAAGACGAAGAAAAACTTGATGACATTATGCGCATCTTAAAAAGTAAATAATTTCGTTTAAAAGATCCCTCGCGCTAGCGGGGGATTTGGCTATTTTTTCTGCTAACTCACTTTTCTTTGATGTTGCATCAAGTCTCTTTTCTCTAACATATTTATACTCGTCATATTTTAAAGCTGCAGCGTTGTTGACTATGTTCATTCGCACTAGTCATATACTTATGTATACTCCTAGCGACTCATTCACTTGTCGCCTAGCTGCAACTCGAAATATTTAGAGTCTATAATGCTTATGCAGGTTATAAAATTTTCACTCTCATCGAATAACAAATTAAATAGAGTGAAGTCATCGTTATAGTTTGAGCTTTTGGTCAATTGAGGAATGTTATGTCAGAGCAAAATATTGTTTGGGATCTTTCTCTCATTCAAAAATACAATTATTCAGGGCCACGTTATACTTCGTACCCCACCGCCTTGGAATTTAATCAAGAGTACGATGAGAATGCGTTTGTTCAAGCAACGCAGCGTTATCCTGATCGCCCCTTATCGCTCTATGTTCATATTCCTTTTTGCCATAAACTTTGTTATTTCTGTGGCTGTAATAAATTAGTGACACGCCAAAAACATAAAGCCGATGAATATCTTCAAGTAATTGAAAAAGAAATTATTCAGCGCGCAGCGTTATTAAAAAACCGTATCGTGACGCAAATGCATTGGGGCGGTGGTACTCCAACTTATCTCGATAAAGTTCAAGTCAGCCATTTGGTTGGTTTATTGAAAAAACACTTTAATTTTGCGGATGATGTGGAAATGTCGATTGAAGTCGACCCGCGTGAAATTGAACTGGATATGATAGACCACTTACGCCATGAAGGGTTTAATCGCCTAAGCATGGGCGTGCAAGATTTTAATAAAGAAGTTCAGGTACTGGTTAACCGAGAACAGGACGAAGATTTTATTTTTGCCCTAATTAAACGGGCCAAAGAGATGGGGTTTACCTCGACAAGTATTGATTTGATTTATGGTTTACCTAAACAAACACCTGAAAGCTTTGCATTTACCCTAAAGAAAGTGGCTGAATTATCACCAGATCGTTTAAGTGTGTTCAATTATGCGCACTTACCTAATTTATTTGCTGCGCAGCGTAAAATTAAAGACGCTGATTTACCAAGTGCGGAGCAAAAACTCGATATTCTGCAAGACACAATTGTGACTCTCACCAGAGATGGTTATCAATTTATTGGTATGGATCACTTTGCACGCCCTGAGGATGAACTTGCCGTGGCACAACGGGAAGGCATTCTGCACCGTAATTTTCAAGGTTACACCACCCAAGGAGATTGTGATTTACTGGGGTTAGGAGTTTCTGCGATCAGTATGTTAGGTGATAACTACGCACAAAATCAGAAAGATTTGAAAACCTATTATGCGCAAGTTGAAGAGCAAGGTCACGCGCTGTGGCGTGGACTAGCTTTAACTGATGATGATTGTCTACGCCGCGATGTCATCAAAACCTTAATCTGTAACTTCCAATTGAGTTTCGCGCAAATCGAAGAGTTATATCCGATAGATTTTAAATCTTACTTTAAGGAAGATTTAGAACTGCTGAAACCAATGGCTGAAGATGGGCTGGTTGAAATAACAGATAAAGGTATTAAAGTGACACCACAAGGACGTTTACTTATTCGTAATATTTGCATGTGTTTTGATGTGTATTTGCGTAATCAGATGAGGCAGCGGCAGTTTTCCCGCGTCATCTAAATGCTCTTC
>NZ_JAMPNG010000035.1:0-12026 GCF_028479245.1 Providencia sp. PROV223 | reverse complement strand
GGGGCACTGTTGCAAAGTTTGAATGACCTCTTATGCTAAGTTAACCAGCCCGCGATGGAAGCTTACTTCATGAATGCATTTAAAGGTCGCCATTTCACTGGCATTATCATCCTGTGGGCGGTACGTTGGTACTGTAAGTACGGCATCAGTTACCATGAGCTGCAGGAAATGCTGACCGAGCGTGGAGTAAATGTGGAGCACACCTCAGTCTATCGTTGGGTTCAGCGCTGTGCACCACAAATGGACAAGAAACTCCGATGGTATTGGCATAATTCAACCGGTGCCCGAACCTGGCACCTTGATGAAACTTATATAAAAATCAATGGAAAATGGGCATATCTATACCGTGCAGTTGATAGTAAAGGGAATACGCTGGATTTGAATTGAAATTGTGGCGACGAGGAATGAATTGGGATCAGGAACGCGCAGCTGAAGAACTGGGCGTAAGTGTGCGAAGTTACAAACGTTATGAAAAAGCACAAAACATCGCTAAACTCATTGAGCTAGCGACGTTTGCGTTAAGCACAAAAATGACTAAGGAATAGGGTAATACTACTGAAGGGAAATGAGCTCTTCACGGCTTAAACCGGTACTCTCAACAATAAGATCAAGGCTAACCCCATTTTTAAGCAAGTTACGAGCCATTGTAATTTTAGCTTCCCGCATACCTTCTTCGCGGCCTTCTTCACGGCCTTTTTCCCAGCCGATTTTCTCGCCTTTGTCTTGCAAGCGTTGTGCAATATTCATAATTGCCTCCTTGTGTCTTTCTGCCTGTTCACTCAATTGCTGGACAATATGTTCAAAGTTGGGGGAGTCCAGCGTAATAAACAGGTAATTAAGCATCGTCACGATGTCATTATCACTATTATACTGTTGATCCATCGCTTGTGCCAATAGGGGGATAATCGTGTCAAATTTATCCCGTAAATATTTGTGCTTCATCGCCAGCTCCATCACAGCCACTTTGCGATGATTCACCAATTCATTATCATCAATTACCGTCACATCAACCAACGGGAACGGTTGAGTATACAATTCATAGGCCATATCCGGTAACGAAAAACAATCGGTCCACAATTGGGAATAGGGGTAGGGCGAACGGCCACCGTGATAAAACAGCACGGGGATCACTAACGGGAGTGTTTTATGGCCTTGCTGAAGGTGCTGATTCATGGCTAAGAAGGCATAGTGAATAAGTCGCCAAGCCATGAGTTTATCAGGCGTCGATTGGTGTTCCAGAACCAAATAGACATATCCTTCCCCCTCCGTCGTTTGTACCGAATAGAGCACATCCGATAAGCGTGAGCGTAATTGTTTATCAATAAACGAGGAGTTTGTCAGGGTCAAGGTACTAAAATCACACAGTGATTTAATGTGCTCGGGCAAGTGGATATCAAAAAAGTCCCGCGCATTCTCCACTTGCGTCATAAACCCTTTAAAAGCCGCATCATGTGCCGTCGGCGTGTGCTTAGGTTTCATTATTCACTCACTCTTCACTAAAGACTGTGCATCATAGCGCAGAATCGATTTTCTGTCTGTTTTTCGACTTTTCATGTTCACGTTAAGTCGAATTGGCCTTTTCGCCCACCCATTCAATCAATTTAATGTCATTATTTCAATAAATTAGTGAATTCATGGACGATAAATGAAAAATCACACTTATTTTCGTCCAGGTCAGGATGTCAATCCAATCACGAAAAATGTTAACACTATTTGCTAAATAGTCATGATATTAAGCTAATTTGACAACCATTAACGTCTAAACGACAAACCATTCAAGGGATTGGCTTTACATTTCATTCCATAAGCGTGGGGCTGGCGATTGGGTGATGATGAGTGTCACGGTCAATAAAATAAAACAAAAGACTAATGTGTTTAAATATTTATCTGACCCACCATGAAGACGTGAACGCAGATACACAAATAACATCAAGCAAAACACAATAACTTGTGTCGTCATTAAAATGATAAACACACTTAACTCCTCTGACTGATGTGTTATGCCGATATTATCGGATCTTACGCTATAAATCATGCCGACATTATGATATAAACACATTTGCATATAAACAAGAGTGTTAATTAACATGAAATTGATTGACTATATTGAAGCCGTTTATGGATGTGATAGAGGCAATAAAGCGGCTTTTCTTAAGGCTAACCCCCGAATTTTACCTCAAGAACAGTTGCCCACCTACGGTGGGAGCTAAGGCTCTGTAAGAGTAAAGCTTTATTCAGGCTTCATCGCTCGCTATAATCCCTCAATGCACATACCTCGACCCGCAAAACTTCTTTTCCAAATTGATGATGGATGGGATCAGCTACTCATTAAAAATGGCCATTCCATTCCTGAGTGGACTAAACTCGTCATTGAGCGCGTGCTCGCTTGCGGGACCAGTGCCATGGGCATTCGCCGGTATTGCTGTGCCTCACCTGCCTGCTCGCACACAAAGTATTTCTGCCAAAGTTGCAAAAGTAAAGGTTGCAGTGCCTGTGGCATGAAGGCCACGGAGCAATGGATTGCCCAGCAACAACATGTTCTCCCTGACTGTGAATGGCAGCACATCACCTTCACCATGCCTGATAAACTCTGGTCTGCTTTTACCAACAACTGGCCGCTACTTAATCAACTTTTTGCCTGCGCTGCCAATACCCTGCTGAAATGGGCGAAAAAACTCAGCATCGAAATCGGCTTGTTTGTCGCCCTTCACACTTACGGTCGCCAACTCAATCAACATCCTCATATCCATTTATCGGTGACTCGCGGTGGGCTGTGTCACAAACACGGTATCTGGCGCCCTATCTTCTTCAAAAAGAAAATCGTTGAGCGTTACTGGCGTCAGGCCGTCATCAACTTGCTACGAAAAAATTATCCTTCACTGAATTTACCCACCGCAAGCTACCCACATATCCGTGATTATCGTGAGTGGTGCCAGTTTCTTGAGGCCCAATTCCAGCGCCGCTGGAAAATTCACTTTGCGAAAAAGACTCGAAATCCCCGACAAAACGTCAATTATCTCGGCCGTTACTTAAAACGCCCACCGATTGCCGCCTCAAAATTGCGTCATTACACCGGCGGAGCCGTGGTCCATCATTACTTTGACCATCGAACACAGCGGCATCGTATTCAACGGCTCACTCAGGAAGAGATGCTATGGCGTTATATCAGGGGGCCGCTTGGAAAACGGAAATTATCCCACGCTAAGACTATATTTTGTACAGCAGTGGAGAAGGATGAGAGACCAGCAGTTCATTAACAGGGACTCCTTTTTGCTTAAGCGGCTCAATGGTTCTTTCTATATAAACTGTATTCCAGAGTGTTATCGCCGCCGTATGTAGTGTCAGCGCCGGTGGCGTGGTAACGCTGATCCTCCCACCCCCAGATCCCTGATTTCATTCAGCCGGTGCATGAAGGATGCTCGCCCAAGGGCCTCACCCTTATTCAGCCCCGCCTGTATGCATCGGCCTAAGCCTTTATCGCAAAATCAGTCCAGCATAAACAGCGTCCGATCTCTGCAGAAAATCGCCCTCTGCGCTACGAGTTTGAACGCATTTACTCTGTTTATAGGTAACATTCGCTCCACGATATAATGATATCGGCAACGTATTCAGCATCCTGAGCATGAGTCAGAAGGTGATCCGCCTTACCCAACGAAATGAAACTCTTGGGATGCTTTGCTGCTTTGAATATTTTTTCGGCCTGCTCAATTAACACAGTATCATCTTCAGTCGCATGAAAAATAAGCAGAGGCTTGTTCATGGCGAACACCTTATGAGCGATTTTGTGTTCCTGAATATTGTCCAGCATCTGTTTCTTTAAGGTAAATACCCGCCCGGCCAGCTCAACGGGATAGGCTCCATGCTGGTTAATGTTTTCAACATCATCCTTAAAAAGACGTTTTACGTGTGTCAGTTCTCCGGGTGATCCTATGGTGACAACGGCCTTTGCCTCAGGAACTTCGCCGGCAATAGACAGAATGGCCGATCCCCCCAGGCTATGGCCGATGAGCAAAGAAGGCGCTTCGTACTGTCGGCGGAGATAATCTACCGCGCAAAGCAGGTCCGAAATATTGGATGAGAAGTTGGTGTTGGAAAAATCCCCTTCGCTGTTTCCCAGACCAGTAAAATCAAACCGGAGAACGGCGATAGCATTCTCTGTCAGTTTCCGCGCAATACGCGCCGCGCCTTTGAGGTCTTTGCCACACGTAAAACAATGAGCTAACAGCGCAAACGCTTTAGGATTTTCAGGAAGTTCAAGCAATCCGGCCAGTTCTTCACCAGCCGCATTTTTGAACGTAAATTTTAGTTTTTTCATAGGATATTCCAGGTCTTAAACTGATTTCATATGTTTAATCGCAGGGAAAAATAATCTTCTGCTCTGCATCTGGCATTACGCGTTTTCCTTCCTCTACTGGGGATGTGAAACAGAATTCATTCCGAATGCCTGTCCTCACCTTCCAGTTTGAAAGCTGATTATTGCTTCCTGTTCGGTGATCACTTACGCTATGCTACCAACTAGATGGTAGTTTACAAGAATTTTATGAGGTCTCACTGAATGGCCAATTGCGCGCTCATTCTTAAAATATCCCTGGCAATGCTGGCGTTTGCTGCAAACTCTATTCTGTGCCGTCTGGCCCTGCAGGGAGGCCACATTGATCCCCTTTCATTCAGCAGCCTCAGGCTGGCCAGTGGTGCACTCGTCCTGTCACCTTTCTTGTTTTATCACGCAAAAACTACATTATCGCTGTGGCGTCCGCTGAGCGGATTTTACCTCATGGTGTACGCAGTGCTCTTCTCTGTCGCCTATATCCATCTCGATACCGGGGCAGGTGCGCTGTTACTTTTTGGTGCCGTACAGTTTGCGATGGTGATCCACGGATTATTTAAAGGGGAATCACTCTCCGTTATGCGGGCTTGCGGTTTAGTTATTGCTCTGGCAGGAATTGCTGCCCTGCTGTTACCCGGGGCGAAGGCACCGCCGCTTTACAGTGCACTTATGATGATCGTTGCCGGATTAGCCTGGGCCGCCTATTCCGTCAGGGGGAGGGCGGGCCAGGCGGCCGGGGCTTCAACGGCGGCAAATTTTGTACTCGCCACGCCGATGGCTCTCGCTCTTTCGTTGCTGTTTATGAAGCAGGGTCACTATGATGCTGCGGGCATTGCTTTGTCATTGCTGTCCGGTGCCGCCGCCTCAGCCGGTGCATATGTATTGTGGTATACCCTTTTACCCTCTCTCGGCTCTATCACCGCCAGTACCCTTCAGCTCAGCGTTCCCTGTCTGGCAATGCTAGGGGGTGTGGTATTCCTGGATGAATCACTGACGGTCAGAACGATATTTTCTGCCCTGGCGGTGCTGACTGGCATTGTGATGGTGACACGCGAGAAATCCCCCCGTCAGTCGATGACAAAGGCGAGAGAACCTTAATAACGCAATTAATTCATGCAGTTGTGATGATTCTCTTATGTTAATCACACGAGCCAGTTTTCCCGCTCCGGCATCAGACTGACAGTAATACTGAGGTCGACGTTTCTGACTACACCTAAGGCAGGTTTATGAAATGAAATATGATTTTGATGAGTACGTAAGCAGAGAGAAAACAGACAGTCTCACCGTGGACGGCTGTCGGGAATACCTGTTTTCGGGACAGTCCGAATTTGCAATGCGGTATCCGGCTGAAGGGCTAATCAACCTCTGGGTTGCTGACATGGCTTTTGCCACACCAGAGCCGATTCTTCAGGCCATCAGAGACCGTCTGGATAGAAAAATACTCGGCTACACTAAAATCTACGACGAAGAATACTATGAGATCTTTGGCAGCTGGTGTGAGCGACAATATGGTCACCGTTTCAAAACGGAAGACATTGTGCTGTCTCCGGGCATTATTCCCGCGCTGAACCGTCTCGTCCCGCTTCTGACCGACATGGATGACAGTATTCTTATTATGACGCCTTCATATGGCCCGTTTAAAAAGGCGGGCGAATACAGTCAGCGTCGCGTGGTGTACTCGGCGTTAAAAAAATCAGCAGGCGGCTGGGAACCTGACTGGGAAGACTTTGCACGCAAAGCCAGTCAGGCCGATTTACGTGTGAAAATTCTTTTCCTGTGTAATCCGCATAACCCGACCGGACGAGTCTGGCGGCCTGATGAACTTAAGCGGATTATTGAAATTTGCCTGGCCAATGACATCTGGGTGATATCTGGGTGATATCTGACGAAATTCACTGCGACCTGTCCCGAAGCGGTATCGGTCATACACCGGCCGCCTCTCTTTTCCCTGATTCTACACGCATTATTACCTGCATGTCCTCGAGTAAAACATTCAATCTGGCCGGGAATTTGTTGGCAAATATCATTATTCCGGATCCCGGTGTCAGAAGCGAGTGACGTCTCAGACACGACGAGTTCATCTCTCCACTGAGCCTGGCAGCAAACAAAGCGGCGTGGAGTGAATGTGATGACTGGCTTGTCCATCTGAGGGAATATATTGACGGCAATTTCCAGTACCTGCACGACTATCTCAAAAGCTATTTACCCGAAACCAAGTTCTCGATCCCCGAAGGGACATATCTGGCCTGGATAGATATTAGCCGCTACCTGCCCGACACCGCAGGTGAGGATTTATCGCTGTATTTTGCCCGGGAGTCAGGGGTCCTTCTTGAAGGGGGCTTGCTGTTTGTCGACAATGGGGACGGATATATCCGGTTAAATCTGGCCTGCCCACGGAGTATGCTGACAGCAGGGATGAAAAGAATTTCACAGGTACTGCGGATACCGGCTCCTCATCGTGTATAACCCCTTTCTCTCTGGCCGTTTTGTCCTGTCAGGATGTCGTCAGAACCCGGCATAACACCCTGTGCCGGGAACACAAAAGGCACGGATGAACAGGTCGTGAATATTCTTAGTGAAGCCTGCTGATGACATGTCTGGCGACAAAAAAATGCCGCCCTTAAGGGGCGGCTTATGCCAGCGTCACGGGGTTATCGTCTGACCGCCATGATGCCCGCATCGACATCCCAGATAGCGCCCGTCACCCATGAGGTTTTGTCAGACAACAGGAAGAGAATAGTGTTTGCCACATCTTCGGCAGTTCCGACGCGTCCCAGCGGGTGGAAATCGTTCAGCGACTTCATAGCATCTGCGATATCCGCTTTGTCCATGAAGCCTTCGTATATCGGCGTATGAACAATCCCGGGAGACACCGCGTTGACACGAATACCCGCGCTGGCCAGCTCAATCGCCAGATTACGCGTCAGGGCATGCAGACCCGCTTTTGCCATTGAATAGGCCGAGGCCGGCGAGTCACCCAGTGCAGCCTGAGCACCAATCGAACCGACGTTGACGATAGACCCTTCGAGCTTCGCGGCGAGCATGTTCTTCACGACATCCTGTGTAATAAAGAACGTGGCTCGGTTCAGCGAAAGATACATGTCATAATCGGCAAAGCTGTGCTCGGTAAATCCTTTGGGCATGAAGATACCGGCGGCATTCACCATCAGGCTGATATCGCGATGGTGAGCATTAATTTCCTGACGGATAGTTTCCATACCTTCTTCGGTCATCAGGTTCGCCGCGATGACCGCAACCGGTCCCAGAGGGCTCAGTTCTTTTTGCACCGCTTCGGCTTTGTCTTTTTTATTCCCGGTCAGCACGACACTGCCGCCCGCTTCCAGTACCATGCGTGCCACGGCCAGGCCCATGCCGCTGGTACCGCCGACGACGAGCAGTTTTTTACCTTTGAAAAAAGTGTTCATTTTCTGACTCCATTACTGGTGGGTAAGACGTTGCCGGCAGCGTGAAACTGCCGGCGGTTGACGGATTAAATACTGCAGCCATCCGTTCCGCAGGTCTGACCCGCAGTGGCTGAAAATTCGGTTTGCTGTTCATCCCAGACCTGACGCAGGGCATTCAAAAAGTTATCTGCTGCCTGAGCCCCGCTGATGGCATATTTTTCGTTCATCACAAAAACCGGAACGCCGCTGAGGCCAATAGACTGTGCGTGGGCTTCATCGTCGGAAACGGTGGCGCGAAAATCGTCATTTTCCAGGGCGGCTTCAGCGTCAGCTTTCGGCATACCGGCTTCTACGGCCATGGCAACGAGCTGCTGACGGTCAAAGAGAGAGCGACCTTCGGTGATACTGCCATGATAAAAACGTTCTTCCACCGCGTCCGCAATTCCGGCCTTACGCGCGGCAACCAGCAGGGTGTGTGCATCTTCTGTATCACCAAACATCATGCCGTCGAAGTTGTAGATCAGACCTTCAGATTTACCGGCGGTGCCCACCTGATTCATCATCAGCTCCGCTGAATGCTGACTGCCCAGCTTTTTAACGATGGCATCCTTAAAAGGCATCGCGGGAGTACCACCGGCCAGACGGTAGCTGTGATGGCGGATCACCACCTGGTCGCGAAATTCAAAGCGATTCAGACCCTGTTCAAATCTTTTTTTAGCAATCCAGCACCACGGGCAGACCAAATCTGACCAGATATCGATGGTAAGGGTGGGTTTCAGCGTTTGCATAATGATTCCTCAAAGACGTTGGGCGGTCGGATCTCACTTATCAGAGAACCGCGACCGTATGGGATTTATTGCGCCTGCCAGACCGGGTAATCGGTATAGCCTTTTTCCGGGGAACCACTGACGCCGTAGTAGGTGGCGCGGTCACTTTCTGCCAGTGGCCAGCCGTTTTGCATTCTTTCAACCAGATCCGGGTTAGCGATGTAGGGCACACCAAATGCCACCAGATCCAGCTCATCATCTTCCAGAGCCTGCTCTGCGATATCACGGGTAAAACCGCCGGCAGCGATGATGGTGCCTTTAAACGTGTTGCGAAAACGGCGGCGGAAGCCTTCCGGAAGTGGCGCTTTGGTGTACACCGGCTGATAGTAAAGGTGTACGTAGGCCAGTTCCCGCTGACCGAGCGCGTCGGTGATGGCTGACCAGGTTTGCTCTTCACCTTCATACGGCGCGAGGTCATAAATGCGGCCGAACGGTGACAGGCGCACGGCAACGTGGCTGTTACCCACGGCCTCCGCCACGGCGTCAATGGTCTCCAGCAGGAAACGCTGACGATTTTCCACCGAGCCGCCGTATTCGTCGGTGCGGGTGTTCAGTTCGCTACTGAGGAACTGGTCAAAGATGAATCCGTTTGCCGCCATGATTTCCACGCCGTCAAAGCCGGCTTCCATCGCCAGGCGTGCGGAGTGCACGAAGTCTGCAGTGATGCGTTTAACTTCATGCGTTTCCAGCGCGCGTGGCTGGCTTGGTACAACCGGGCCCGGTTCTCCGGATTCGGTCAGCGCAAAAACGGTGGTATTGACCGCCTGAACGGTGCCCGCTGAAACCGGCGCTATGTGGCCTGGCTGAAGAGAGACGTGAGACATACGGCCGACGTGCCAGAGCTGCGCGAAAATACGGCCACCTTTGGCGTGAACCGCTTGTGTCACCTTACGCCAGCCCTGGACGTGTTCGTCGTTGTAGATACCAGGGGTATAAAGGTAACCCCGGCCTTCTTCTGAAACCGGCATCCCTTCGGTGATGAGCAGGCCAGCAGAAGCACGCTGTGCATAGTACAAAGCCACGACCTCATCCGGCACGTCATTCATGGTGCGGGTGCGGGTCATCGGTGCCATGACTACACGGTTTTTTAACGCCAGGCCAGACAGATTGTAGGGGGTGAAAAGCTTACTCATCGTATACCTCACAAAAAACAAAAAGGAGTATCCCGGCAGGGATTTGCACAGCCCGGCAGTATCATCGACTGGACGTCGCGCACTGGAGTTGCATAAACATCTGATGGGTGGCAATATACCAACCATCTAGTAGGTAGGTCAATGGGTGTGTCGTATTTTTTTGTCATAACGCAGCCATTTCTGAATTGTCACTCATTTTGCGAGGTCATCACCATGCGTACATTAACAGCTTATAACGAAGATAATTTCCGCCAGATAGAGCAGTACAAAGGAATATCGGTGGTACGTTTCTCTGCACCCTGGTGTCCGCCCTGTCAGGCCAGCGAAGAAATGTTCAGTCAGTTTGCAGACCGGCTCGATAGAGATATTCAGGTGGGGAAAGTCAATGTAGATCAGGCGCCGGTGCTGACAACCAAATACGAGATCTGGGGGCTGCCGTCTGTGCTGATATTTCATGAAGGGCAATTAGTTAAACGCATACCGGGTGTGAAACCTGCATCGGTATATGCTCAGGCTATTGCGGACATAAAAAAAGGGCAGTAATGCCCTTTTAACGTGGAATTTATTAATGCTTAACCGCGTGCCTGACCGACGGCATCCAGAGTGCGGGCTGAATAAATGACCGCCGCGCCAGCGTTGAGGTTAATCGCCACGCCCAGCGCTTCAGCAATTTCAGCGTCGGTTGCACCGGCTTTCACAGCGGCGTCGGCGTGAAAAGCAATACAGCCGTCGCAGCGGGTTGTGACTGCGCACGCCAGGGCAATGAGTTCACGCACTTTTGCGCCCAAAAGGTCAGTTTTGTTACCTGCGTTGCCCAGGGCAACCACGCCTTTCATGGTCTCGGGGGTCAGTTTGCCCAACTCGCCTAAACGTTGCATTAACTCTGAGCGATAGTTGTTCCAGTCCAGCATAGTGTCATTCTCCTGAATGAGGGGTATTAAGAAGCAGTTTTATATACTTAAGGCTGTTGGCGAAGACTTCGGGTCTGGCCGTTGCATGCGCCACTACGCTTGAGCCTTCACAGACATTAATGATCATCAAAGCAATATCTGATGGTTCGGTATGGGATGAAAACTCACCTGACTCCATGCCCGCCCTGACGACTTTTGTGAGCCACTCGATTTGCATATCGAAATAAAGTGATGTCTGTACAGTAATTGCCTGAGGCAGATTGGCGGTCTCTGCTGACAACGCACAACACAGTGGCAGTAGCGAAGCTTTATGGCTTTGCGCGAAGATATCGATGTAAGCCGCAATTCTTCTCTCCGCGCTTTTCTCAGTCGCCTCTATCTGCTCAAATACGCGTTGTGTATCAGAGAACGCCTGTATTACCACCTGCTCACCCAGAATATCTTTGGTCGGGAAATGGTGATGAATACTGGCCTTGGTGATACCCACTATTTTTGATAAATCAGCATAGCTGAATGCTGAATACCCTTTTTCGCGCATCAGGTGTTCTGCTTCGCTGAGCAGCCGTTCCCGTGTCATGGTTGTCATAATTACTCCATATAATCTACTAGTTGATAGATTATATTGTTGCTATTTTTCCGTAGCAAGTTGTATCACTAACTCAGTATCGTGCAGAGCTGAACGTCACTGCCATCCTGCATTCTGAATGGCAGCATTACATCTCTGACATCACGCCAGGCGTGTAATCATTTCAACCGGATTAGCCAGAGTATCGTGGATTGGCGAATTCTTTTGCATTTCGCTGACCAGCGCTTCTAACTCCTCGCGACTGGCGGTCTTGCTCGTAAGGTGAACATCGACGCGAATAGATTTCGCACCTTTACGCACGTTGCTGTCCAGCCCAAGGAAGCCGTTGAGGTTGATATCGAAATTAAGATCCAGCTCGATACCGTCCAGGTCGATCCCTTTTTCAGCAGCCATCATGGTAAGGGTGGCGGTATAACAGCCAGCCAGCGCCTGCATGATGTATTCAGTCGGGCTCATGCCGGTATCGGTGCCGAGTAAACCTGCGGGTTCATCACCGATATTAGAAAATTTCCCCACACGGCTGGTATCGATAACGCCGTTCTGGATTGTGGCGCCGGTCTCTGTGCGAACGGTTAATCCGCCGCTGGAACGGGCTTTCATCTGGAAAGTCAGGTTACCCAGGCCAGGCTGGCTGCGAACTGCTTCACGGGTATTGTGGATCGCAGCTGCGTCTGCAGAAGGTTTAACGGTAGTAGACATAATGGCTCCTGTAATTTCTTGATAAAAGGTATAGCTGGTGTAATCAGTACCAACCATCTAGTTGGTAGATTAGTATCGCGAACCTCTTTTGTCTACTCTTTTATAAAAAATAGGGGGAAAAGAACCCAGCAGGCTGTTT
>NZ_JAMPNG010000034.1:0-13168 GCF_028479245.1 Providencia sp. PROV223 | reverse complement strand
CGAAAGCCAAAAAGGCGGCTCAAGAGCAACCTGCCACTCCGCCAGTCTCTGATGCGGTAGCAGATACCGAAGTTGATCCACGTAAAGCGGCTGTCGCTGCAGCTATTGCGCGTGCCAAAGCTAAAAAAGCAGCTCAAGAGCAACCTGCCACTCTGCCAGTCGTTGATGAGGTAGCGGATACCGAAGTTGACCCACGTAAAGCGGCTGTCGCTGCAGCTATTGCGCGTGCCAAAGCTAAAAAAGCAGCTCAAGAACAACCTGCCACTCCGCCAGTCACTGATACGGTAGCGGATACCGAAGTTGATCCACGTAAAGCGGCTGTCGCTGCAGCTATTGCGCGTGCCAAAGCTAAAAAAGCCGCTCAAGCAGAACAACTCGCACAAGAAGAGCTTACTCCCGCTGCCGAACAACCCATTGAAGAGGAAACCGACCCTCGAAAAATTGCCGTTGCCGCTGCAATCGCGCGAGTAAAAGCGAAGCAAGCACAAAAACAACATGAACAAACGACTACAGAGTAAGTGATAACGAGATGAAATTTAGGCCAATTGATGCGAAAAATCGCCGTTTAAAAATTGCTAGCGCGCCATTTACTCATAATAAACAAAGCACCAGCTTAGTCATGCTTTGGGTACTTTTAGCTGCAATACCCGGTATTGCGGCTCAAGTTTATTTTTTTGGCGTTGGCACCTTATATCAAATTATTTTAGCGATGCTAACAGCCGTTATCACAGAAGCGGTTTCTATTCGTTTACGCAAACAACCTGTAGTTCCTGTACTAAAAGATAATTCAGCCATTGTAACTGCTTTATTATTAGCCATCAGCCTACCACCGCTCTCACCTTGGTGGTTAATCGTATTAGGGACATTTTTTGCTATTACGATTGCTAAACAATGTTATGGTGGATTGGGACAAAACCCTTTTAACCCCGCGATGGTGGGCTATGTTGTTTTATTGATATCATTCCCTGTTCATATGACAAACTGGCTACCCCCGCATGAATTACAGAATATGTCGGTTTCAGCCCTTGATAGCCTATCAATTATTCTCAGTGGCCATACACCAACAGGTATTACTCTCGAGCAACTACGAACGGGAATTGATGGTATGAGCCAAGCAACCCCGCTTGATAGCTTTAAAACGGGCCTACTGACTCATTCTATTTCTGAAGTATTACAACAACCTATTTTGCAAGGTTCCTTAGCCGGTATTGGTTGGCAATGGGTAAATATTGGCTATTTAGTTGGCGGTTTGTTCTTATTACAGCGCCGTATTATTAGCTGGCATATCCCAGTGTCGTTCTTAGGTACGTTGGCAATCTTAGCTATTGTTAGCCACTTAATTGATGATAGCCAGCATGCATCACCATGGGTTCATCTATTGTCTGGCGCCACTATGCTAGGGGCATTTTTTATTGCCACTGACCCTGTTACCGCATCGACAACACCTAAGGGACGAATTATTTTTGGTGTGATCATTGGTTTCCTTGTTTGGGTGATCCGTGTTTACGGTGGTTACCCTGACGCTGTCGCATTTGCCGTGTTACTCGCCAATATTACCGTTCCATTAATTGATTACTATACGCAACCTCGTGCGTACGGCCATGGGCATAAGTAAGGATAACCGTATGTTAAACACGATGAAACGCCATGGTGTAACGTTAGCAATCTTTGCGGCAGGCACGACCGCGCTTAGTGCTGCAGTGTACACGTTAACTAAAGAGACTATTGCTGAACAAGCCGCTATTGTTCAGAAAAAAATACTCGACCAAGTTATACCAAGTGATTTATATGACAAT
Organism: Providencia sp. PROV223; assembly: GCF_028479245.1. Taxonomy (NCBI): domain Bacteria; kingdom Pseudomonadati; phylum Pseudomonadota; class Gammaproteobacteria; order Enterobacterales; family Morganellaceae; genus Providencia; species Providencia sp. PROV223. The sequence goes on along the minus strand of NZ_JAMPNG010000034.1, from coordinate 11,372 downwards.
GACCTCGCAAAAGAGTGTTATTTAGTCACTAATGAGGCCATACTTGGTAACAAACAACCTAGGCGTTTGTATCTAGCCCGTAAAAATGGCGAACCCGTTGCTGCGGCATTAGAAACAACGGCATTAGACGGCTACTCTGGCGCGATACATTTATTAGTTGGAACCGATTTTAACGGCACAGTATTGGGAACTCGTGTAACAGAACATCATGAAACACCTGGGCTTGGTGACAAGATTGAGACACGAATATCTGATTGGATTACTTATTTTAGCGGTAAGAAAATAGCCTCTGACAATGACCCTAAATGGGCGGTTAAAAAAGACGGTGGTGAATTTGATCAGTTTACTGGAGCAACAATTACGCCCAGAGCAGTCGTCAATGCGACTAAACGTACTGCTGTATTTATGCAACAAATTCCACAACAATTATCGAATTATCCACGCTGTGGGGACGAATAATGAGCGATACATCTAAAGACTTATTAATGCAAGGTTTGTGGAAAAACAACTCTGCATTGGTTCAACTATTAGGACTTTGTCCGCTTCTTGCTGTTTCATCAACAGCAACAAACGCATTAGGGCTAGGCTTAGCGACAACATTAGTCTTAGTTTGTACTAATGTTGCAGTTTCTGCTTTACGTCGTTGGGTACCATCAGAAATTCGCATCCCTATCTACGTGATGATTATTGCCTCTGTTGTTAGTGCCGTACAAATGCTAATCAACGCATATGCTTTTGGTTTATATGAATCTCTCGGGATCTTTATTCCGTTAATCGTCACCAACTGTATTGTTATTGGGCGAGCAGAAGCCTATGCATCTCGTAATCCTGTTGGGTTATCTGCTCTAGATGGGTTTGCCATGGGCTTAGGCGCAACGGCGACCTTGCTTGTTCTAGGGTCAATTCGTGAAATTTTAGGGAATGGTACCTTGTTTGATGGTGCTGACTTGTTACTTGGTTCTTGGGCCACCTCCCTTCGTATTGAAGTATTACATCTTGATTCTCCATTTTTACTCGCTATGCTACCGCCTGGTGCCTTCATTGGGCTAGCGTTACTATTAGCAGCGAAGTACTTAATTGATGAAAAAATGAAAAAAAGAGCCGCACGACAATCCAGTATTCAACCCGAGCGTGAATATGAAAAACAGCAAGGTTGCGGTAGCCATATTTCTTAACAACGATATTTTGTGAGCAATGAATAAATCAAAACGCATTGAAATTCTAACTCGTCTACGGGATAACAACCCACACCCGACAACGGAGCTAGAATTTAATTCTCCTTTTGAGCTATTAATCGCCGTTTTATTGTCAGCTCAAGCGACTGATGTGAGTGTTAATAAAGCGACAGCGAAGCTATACCCTGTTGCTAATACACCTGAAACTATTATGGCGCTAGGTGTGGATGGGATAAAAGAATACATTAAAACCATTGGCTTATTTAATACTAAAGCTGAAAGTGTCTATAAAACCTGTCAAATTTTAATCGAAAAACACAACAGTCAGGTTCCTGAAAACCGAGAGTCTTTGGAAGCCTTACCGGGTGTTGGCCGTAAAACTGCAAATGTGGTTCTTAATACCGCATTTGGCTGGCCGACTATCGCTGTTGACACACATATTTTTCGTGTCTGCAATCGTACTAACTTTGCTCCGGGTAAGAATGTTGTTGAAGTAGAAGAAAAACTCCTTAAAGTTGTACCCGCAGAGTTTAAAGTAGATTGCCACCATTGGTTTATTTTGCATGGACGTTATACTTGTATTGCCCGCAAACCCCGCTGTGGCTCATGTATTATTGAAGATTTATGTGAATTTAAAGAAAAAATATACCCAGAAGATTAGTCAAAATGCTATTTTTATACATTACCAATAAACGGTATTTTTAATGATGAATCTAGTCAGTAACGCATTTTTTCCTTGCTCTAAGACTTTGTCTTACGTAACAATAGAGCCAAACCCAATATCAATAAAACGGTAAGTATGTTCCAAGACAACCCACTGCTCGCACAACTTAAACAAAAACTACATGCCCAGACTCCACGCGTTGAAGGGCTGGTAAAAAGCACAGAAAAAGGCTTTGGCTTTCTCGAAGTTGATGGCCAAAAAAGTTATTTCATTCCGCCGCCTCAAATGAAAAAAGTCATGCATGGCGATCGCGTTATTGCTGCAGTTCGTACAGATAAAGACCGCGAATTTGCAGAACCAGAAGAGCTGGTAGAACCTTTTTTAGATAGGTTTGTTGGGAAAATACAAAAAAAAGACAATGATAACCGCTTATTTGTCATTCCCGATCACCCATTACTGAAAGATATGATTTCTTGCCGTCCTGTTAATGGCATCAATCACGAATTCAAACAAGATGATTGGGTTGTTGCACAAATGCGTCGCCACCCATTAAAGGGTGATAAAACTTTCTACGCTGAAATAACTGAATTTATCACCGATGGTGATGACCATTTTGCCCCTTGGTGGGTAACGTTACGCCGTCACCAATTAGACCGTGATGAACCTAAAATGGTTGATAGTGAACGTGACGATCAAGGAATTGAACGTGTTGATTTAACTCACTTGCATTTTACGACGATAGACAATGCTAGTACTGAAGACATTGATGACGCGCTCTATGTTGAAAGAACCGATAATGGAGATTTAAAGCTGTATATCGCTATCGCTGACCCGACAAGTTATATACCAGAAGGCAGCGAACTAGATAAACTGGCATTAGCCCGCGGCTATACCAACTATTTGCCTGGTTTCAATATTCCAATGTTACCGCGCAGATTATCTGACGACCTATGCTCTTTACGCCCAAATGAACGCCGCCCTACTTTAGTCTGTATTGCGCTAATTAAAGAAGATGGATGCATTGACGATCACATTGAGTTTTTCAGTGCTTGGGTTGAATCGAAATCTAAATTAGTTTATGACGAAGTCTCTGATTGGCTTGAAAATACAGGCAGTTGGCAGCCAGCAAATGATACCGATAAACAGCAAATTTTACTCCTTAAAGAAATGTCAGATAGACGTTTACAATGGCGTGAAAATAATGCCCTCGTCTTCAAAGACCGCCCCGATTACCGCTTTGTATTAGATGATAAAGGCAATGTGGTTGACATCGTGACTGAACGTCGCCGTAGCTCTAATCGCATTGTTGAAGAAGCTATGATCGCGTCTAACCTCTGCGCTGCTGCAGTACTAAAAGAAAAATTAGGGTTTGGGGTGTTTAATGTGCATATGGGGTTTGAACCTCTGCAAATTGACCAAGTCGTGCAAACACTAAAAGATAACGGTATTGAAACAACGGCTGAATCGTTGTTATCACTAGAAGGTTTCCGTCAACTACGCCGTCAATTAGATGCACAGCCGACTCAATTCCTTGATAGCCGAATTCGTCGTTACCAAACTTTTGCGGAAGTCAAAGCTGAGCCCGGTCCACATTTTGGTTTAGGGTTTGATGCTTATGCGACTTGGACTTCACCAATTCGTAAGTATACCGATATCGTCAATCATCGTTTAATAAAGTCTATTATTGCCGGTAAACCTTCTACGGATAAACCCTCCGAAGAATTATCAATCAAATTAGCTGAACGTCGTCGTGCAAATCGTATGGCTGAACGTGATGTTGGTGACTGGCTCTATTCGCGTTACTTAAAGCCTTTTGAGGGTACAGATACTAAATTCCCAGCTGAAATTATCGATATTACCCGTGGTGGAGTGCGAGTTCGCTTAGTCGACAATGGTGCCGTTGCATTTGTCCCTGCCCCCTTTATTCATAGCGTTCGTGATGAGATTCAATGTAGCCAAGAAACAGGCAATGTGCTTGTTAAAGGTGAAATAGCTTACCAACTTAACGATATTATTAATGTCACCATTAATGAAGTTCGTATGGAAACACGTAATATCGTTGCTAGACCAGCCGAATAACAACTTTTCTGCTATTCTTAAAAGACCATAGTTTGATATCTATGGTCTTTTATTTTTCTATAAATTGTTTTTTAACATCATATTCGCATTAAACGTTAAACAGCGAGCACTTTTCCAGATCTTTTCCTGATTATTCTTATTCGTATAATAACCTATCATGATATTTTGTTAACTGTTAAATCTGTACTAAGGATCACTAAAATGAACACAGTAAGCAAACGTATTTTATCATTCATGGTGATAGCCACAGTCGCTATCAGTGTCAGTGCCTGTTCAAATATGTCTAAACGCGATAAAAACACAGCGATTGGTGCTGGTGTAGGTGCTGTTGGTGGTGCCGTACTGACAGGCGGAAGCTCCGTAGGAACCGTTGGCGGTGCTGCAATTGGTGGAATTATCGGTCACCAAGTCGGTAAATAAATCTCATTACATCCTTTATTTTCTCTCCTTAATCTACAATAGCGTTCATCATGAACGCTATTTTATTTTTCATATCCGATAATCTATTAAACTATTGACGGAAAAAAGTGTACAAAGTACACTTATAATTAATGCAAAGGGAGGGAACCCTGTGAGTCACGCAATTGAATTTATTGAAACGAGCTTTTTTACTAAACAAATCCAATCGATAGCAACACAAGAAGAACTTAGGACACTACAAAATGAACTTATCGCATGGCCAGATAAAGGCGATATTATCCAAGGAACAGGTGGTCTTCGCAAAATTAGGATGGCAACAGGTAATAAAGGAAAAAGTGCAAGTGTACGGGTTATTTATTTCCTAGCTACAGCAGAAATCATTTATTTTATAATGGCTTACCCAAAGAATGTCAAAGATACGCTAAATGACTTAGAAAAAGCAGAATTAAAGAAACTAACGAAATTACTAAAAAATGAGGTATAAAATGAGTATATTCAACGAATTAAAAGCCTCTTTAGAAGAAGCTGTTGACATTAAACACGGTCACCAAAAAGCTGCTAATGTCACTCGTTACGAAATTACTGACGTCAAAGCAATTCGAGAACAACTTAATGTTTCACAAAGCGAATTAGCTCATGCGCTAGGGACGAGTATCGACACCATTAAAAGTTGGGAACTTAAACGACGTAACCCAACAGGATTAGCGGCTAAAATACTCATTGCTATTAAGCGAAATCCTGCTTTATTTGCCGAGTTAGCAGCAATTTAACCACTTCTTCGTTATAAAATGAGTGGCTCTCTAAGTCGCCACTCATGAAAAATAGCAAAATTGTCGAGTCAATCAGCCACCAGCTAACTTGACTTGAAAACCTTTCGCCTCAAGGTACTGTTTAATAACATCGCGTTTATCGCCTTGAATTTCAACGTTACCATCTTTGACAGCCCCGCCACAGCCACATTTCTTTTTAAGGTCAGCCGCTAGTTTTGCTAATTCGCTATCTTCAAGGTCAAGACCTGTAACAACACAAACCCCTTTCCCTTTGCGTCCTGATGTCTCACGGCGAATTCGCACAATACCATCGCCTTTAGGCCTTTCAACCTTGCGTTTCTCGTCAGCAATACGTCCTGTCTCTGTACTGTAAACAAGACGACTATTTGAATCACTCATAGCAAACCTTCAATAGATTGATTGATTTGTTGTAATGTGACCGTTGGGTTTTCACTGCGTGTAATTGGACGCCCAATCACCATATAATCGACACCTGCTTTCACTGCATCTTGTGGTGTCATAATGCGACGTTGATCCCCGACATCACTACCTGTAGGGCGAATACCTGGGGTAACCAATTTGAAATCAGCACCACATAACTGCTTTAAACGTTGAGCTTCATGAGCAGAGCAAACAACACCGTCCAACCCACATTGCTTCGTTAATAAGGCCAAACGCTCTGCATGAACTGCCGGTGAAACGTTAATTCCAACACCTGAGAGGTCAGATTCATCCATACTCGTTAATACTGTTACTGCAGTAAGTAATGGCGCTTCTTTACCATAAGGCTCAAGAGATTGGCGCGCCGCTTCCATCATACGAGCCCCACCACCAGCATGGACATTAACCATCCATACCCCCATTTCAGCTGCAGCCGCAACCGCACGAGCAACAGTATTTGGAATATCATGAAATTTCAAATCTAAGAAAATATCAAAACCACGTTCATGGAGTGACTTAACAAATTGAGGACCATTAAAAGTAAACATTTCTTTGCCAACTTTTAAGCGACAATCACGTGGGTCAATACGATCCACAAAAGCCAAAGCTTCATTAGCATCTTCATAATCAAGTGCCACAATAATTGGTGAATGTGTGTGGTTCTCAGTTGAGGAAATCATTTCTTAGCCTTTAAAGAGTCGTTATTATTTAAAAAGTGACGCTGTCACTGACCATCTAGCCCGCGAATAGGTTTAATTGTGTCCCAAGAACGACAAGATGGACAATGCCAATATAATGCACGCGATGTAAACCCGCATTTATGGCAGCGATAATCGGGTTTTGTACGAATTTGTTCCCCTACCATTTTACGCAGCAAAATCAAACTTTCTTTTGCCCTTCCATCTTCAGCTTCTTCAAGATGGTAATCCATTAAACGATAGAATAAACGCATGGTAGGATGGCGTTGAATTTGGTCGTTAATGTAATTCGCAGCCGCTTCATGATTTTGTTTTTCAACAATAATATCGGCTAAGTAAAGTTCTGCGATAGCCCCTGAATTACCTGCAACACACTGACGAAGGTAATCTTCCCACTCATCTGCTTGGCCAGTATGTTGGTAGCAATCAAACAGTAAAGGTAATGTTTCAGCAACGAGTTCTCTATCTTGTTCATAGACTTGTTTTAAGACATGAACCGCTTTGTCGTAATTACCTTGCTCGATAAACAACCGACCTTTCATAATCGAAACTCGAGCGCAGTGGTTATCGGCTTGCTCTGCCTTATTTAACAATGTCAGTGCATCTTCAAGATCATCGCTAGCGAGTTGTTGGGTCGCTAATTCACAATAAAAATGCGCAATTTGCTCACGTAACTCGGGGTGCCCTAATTTAACAAGTTTTCCTGCTATTTCAATGGCTTTTGTCCAGTCACTGGTAAGCTGATAAATATTTAAGAGGGATTGTAAGGCACTTTGTTTGAAATCGACTTCGTCTGTCAATTGCTGAAACATATTTTCTGCACGGTCATAAACCCCTGCAGCCATGTAATCTCGGCCAAGCTGTTGGGTTGCTAATAAGCGTTGTTCAAATGACAAAGCGGCACTTTCCACCAGCGATTGGTGAATACGAATAGCACGTTCAACTTCCCCGCGAGAGCGAAATAAATTTCCCAGCGTGAGATGAGCCTCAAAAGCGGAACTGTCTTCATTTTTCAGCATATCGAGGAATAAATCGACAGCTTTGTCTTGTTGATTAGATAATAGGAAGTTAACGCCTGTAACATAATCACGTGACAAGCGATTCGCATGTTGTTGCTTATCTTGTTGAGCACTTCTGCGCCCCATGTACCAACCGTAAGCAGCAGCAACCGGTAGCAGCAGAAACAGCAACTCGAACATACAGGATTATTCCTTGTTCTGAGTCGTCACTAATGAGGTTGAGTCGGAAATATTACTTTCTCCAGCACCTAATTGTGATTCTAAACGTCGAATTTTACGACGTGCGTTTTTCAGGCTAACGATGACTCGTAAATAAAACACGGCACAGACTAGCCAACCTAGCACAAAACCGACACCAAAAAGTGATGCAAGAAGGGTCGATAATGAAAAATCCCCTTTTGCAATCAGGTAGTTAAATGTAATAACCTGATCATTGCTTGAACCTAGCGTAATCGAAACAATAAAAAAAGCGACCGCTAGTAATAAAATCAGAAAATATTTCACATTTATTCCCGTTATCAGTTCTATTCATCCAATAATATCTACCTGTTAAGGTAGCATTTCCAGCGCATTCAGACAAAGCAATTTATTTTATACAATGAGATATTTAAGTTAGATCTCCCCTAATAATGGCCAACTTGATGAAAGATTAATCGGCTTTACTAAATAGTCCCCATGCCCGTAAAATATAATAACCAAATATGGTAAAACAAGCACTGATGATCACTGAAGTTATTATATCTATAGGCCAATGCATTCCCAACAACATCCGACTAAACGCAATACCCTCTGCCCAAATAGCAAGCCCTATCGATAAAGCATATAAACGCTGTTGCCAAAAAAGCACAATTAAAAACAATGCCCAGCCTGCTGCAAATAACATATGACCCGAAGGAAAAGAATACCCCGTTTCTGCTTGCCAATGTTTACGCTGCCACTTAGCTATATTTTCATCTTGTTTAACCGTATTTTTAATTAATTTCGCTCGTTCACTACGTTTTAACTCATAAAACTCTGATGAAGGAATTTGATATTGAGTTGCCAACCATTCCACATAAGGACGCGGTTCTTTAAATGTGCTTTTTAATGCGCTCTTCAAACCTTGTTGCAGTAATACCGCACTGACCAGAACAAGCAAAATTTTCAGTCGCTGTTTCTTTTCTGAACGGAAAACGAATATAACGACTCCAAGAAATAACAAAGACGTTAAAATACTATAAGGCGCTCCCGCAGTGTCTGTCAGCCAAAGAAGCCATTTCATTGAGTTAAACTGGGTTTCTGGTGACCAATGCCACCCTGTAACTATCATCACCATGGGAGGCATGATTAATAACAATGCAAAAGCACAAACAACCAAAACCGTTTTTTTCATTCAATGTATTCCAAATAAAGTTTTATTAAATATACAAATATTCCATTCACCTATTATTAACTCTGTTATAGTAATACAGCGTTGGTCGTGTGCAAAGAATACCAACCTCTATATGCTAATCGTCATATAGCGTCGATGTATTATAGTTAAGCTACTTTATATCGATAAACGTTATTAATTAAGCAAGAGTTACTTTAACTAATGAAAGAAAATATGCAGCTAAAACGCGTTGCCGAAGCAAAACTCCCAACACCTTTCGGTGAGTTTTTAATGGTGGGTTTTGAAGAAATCGCAACCGGTCGTGATCATGTAGCGTTAATTTTTGGCGATATCTCAGGAGATACACCGGTACTTAGCCGGATCCACTCCGAATGTTTAACAGGAGATGCGTTATTTAGTCTACGTTGCGATTGTGGTTTTCAATTAGAAGCCGCGCTCTCTCAGATTAGTAAAGAAGGCCGAGGGGTATTACTTTATCATCGTCAAGAAGGCCGAAACATAGGCTTGCTAAATAAAATCCGTGCTTATGCATTGCAAGATCAAGGCCTTGATACGGTTGAAGCCAACATCAAACTTGGATTCAAAGCCGATGAACGTGATTTTACCTTATGCTCTGATATGTATAAATTATTGGGAATTAATGAAGTCCGTTTATTGACAAATAACCCGAAAAAAATAGACATCATGCGTGAAGCTGGAATTAACGTGGTAGAGCGTGTTCCACTGATTGTCGGTCGTAATCCAAGTAACGAACATTACCTTGACGTTAAAGCAGAAAAAATGGGACACATGCTATTTAAGCATCAGTGATCTCACCAAAGGAAGAGTGTTCTGCTCTTCCCTTTCTTCTCCTCATTCTGATTATCATCATTCAAAGTGTGCCATTTACCCGCTGCTATATTCACTTTCTTTCTATAAGGTTTATACTGTTAGCCATCTGATTACCCTGACGAATAAACTGAGCTCTTGAGGTTTATTCCGCATACTACCAGGAGATACTGTGAACAACCTGCATTCCATTCAACGCATGAGAAGATTGCGTAAGACCGAAAAACTCCGCACTTTATTCCAAGAAACCCACCTTTCCGTTAATGACCTTTGCTTGCCAATTTTTGTTGAAGAAGAACTCGACGACTATATGCCAATCAATAGCATGCCGGGTGTTATGCGTATTCCTGAAAAACGCCTTGCCTATGAAATTGAGCGTATCGCAAATGCAGGAATAAAATCAGTGATGACCTTTGGGGTTTCCCATCATCTTGATGATAATGGTAGTGATGCATGGCAAGAGAATGGTTTAGTGGCACGCATGTCACGTATCTGCAAAGAAACCGTTCCTGAAATGATAGTGATGTCTGACACCTGTTTCTGTGAATACACCTCTCATGGTCACTGTGGCGTTATGCACGATCATGTCGTTGACAACGATGCAACTATCCATAACCTAGGTTTACAAGCGGTTGCCGCCGCACGTGCAGGCGCTGATTTCATTGCCCCTTCTGCCGCAATGGATGGCCAGGTTGCTGCAATCCGTCATGCTCTTGATGAAGCAGGCTTTACAGACACTGCAATTATGTCTTACTCCACAAAATTTGCATCCGCACTGTATGGCCCATTCAGAGATGCAGCAGGTTCATGCCTTAAAGGCGATAGAAAAACCTATCAGATGAACCCAATGAACCGCCGTGAAGCGCTCCATGAGTCACTAATTGATGAGCGCGAAGGTGCTGACGCGCTAATGATAAAGCCTGCCGGAGCGTATTTGGATATTATTCGTGATTTACGCGAACACACTCAATTACCCATCGGGGCTTATCAAGTCAGTGGAGAATACGCACAAATTAAATTTGCTGCTCAAGCGGGTGCAATTGATGAAACGCGTGTGGCTCTTGAAACACTAGGGTCAATTAAACGCGCAGGCGCTGACCTTATTTTCACTTATTTCGCTTTACAATTAGCCGAAGCCAACGCGTTATAATCTCATTCAGTTAAAAAAAACCGCGTTACTGTACATAAACACAGTATCGCGGTTTTTTGTCATTTATGTTGAATAATAGTACTTAAAGCGCCTAACTTATAGCCAGTTGGCTATTTTGCTCTTTGCAATTCAAGTTGTTGGGTTAATGTTTGCACATAATGCTGTGCTTGCTCTGGCGTTGCTAAACCGGCAATTAATAAATCTTGTTTACCCGCAGATGTTGTTGCAACTACTCCCCAGTAATCAACTTCAACCGTAATACTCTCAGGGTTTTGATCGGGCATAGGCAAAATATCAAAGTAGTCTTGTAATGGTGCAATGGTAATGGTGGTGTAATCTGCATTTAAGCCGAGTGGAAATTCTTTGTCTGCATATAAACGCAAATCATGGACTTCCGTTTCAGGTGTTCTCATCACAATAGAATATAAGTTAGGTATGTGCTCCAAAATGTCACGAACCTCTTCGTTCGCACCATCAAAATGGGATGTGGTTAATAAGATATCTGCTGCCCACAATGCCCCTTTATAGAAATCGGTTTCATTGATATCTGCCATACTCATTTCCTTTATAGTGTTTTCGATAAGCTCAGTTACATGGTGACCCGTGCTAAAGCTATTACATTCAATTAATTTGCACAAAGAAACTTATTTATGGCGAACTTCACCCTATTTTCATTTAGCCTAGTAGCGACTATTTTCTCCTTTAATCTACCGTCTATTTAACACCATAACGTAGATTGCTATCAAAAATATTGAG
>NZ_JAMPNG010000033.1:0-13753 GCF_028479245.1 Providencia sp. PROV223 | reverse complement strand
AATTCTATTTATCTCCTTCCTCTAGCACGAATAATTTAGAGGAACCTTTGAAAGGCGAGTTAGTTAAAACCTAAAAAATTGAAATCAAGGCTGAGATAAAAATAAGGTTTATAAATTCCACTGATATTGTGGCCAATTGTGTTCGAGTGCGGCTTGCGTTAGGCGTTCGTCGCCGTTGATAATAAATACTTCATCGGCAAATTGGCACATGGGCAGGTCGTTGGCAGAATCGGTATAAAAATATACATAGGCATCAGTGATTGGCTGGTGGCGAACCCAATCCATAAGGCGTTTAACCTTGCCTTCTTTAAAGGTTGGGATACCGTCAATTTCGGTCGTATAGCAGCCATTTTGTTGTTTAATATCGATCCCCATGGCGACGTCTGCACCAAGTTTTTCGGCGATCTTTTTCACAATAAATGAAACAGTTGCGGAGATCACAATAATCGGGATCCTTTTAGCTCGATAATTTGCGATCGTTCTAATCGCTTCAGGGTAGATCCGCGGTAAAATCACGCTTTGTACAAAATCATCCAGCCAGATATCTACTTGTTCCGTTTTTACATTGGCGAGAGTTTGCAGGTTAAAACGTAAGTAAGTCGGCATATCTAATGTGCCTGCATTATATTGCGCCATCATGGCTTTATCCGCCTCTACAAACTGTGGGTCGTTGATAATTTGCCTGTCCCACAGATATTGCGTCCACAATACGCTGCTATCACCTTGAATTAACGTATCATCTAAGTCAAAAATGGCCAGTTTGTTTTGCATTATATTCCTATCTGATTATTAACTAAGTGTGCGAATTTCATTTTTATTAAACATAAGTTCAAGACGAGTGCCTGGCTCAAATAAGCGTTCTGATGAGCGATTGAGTAAATCAACTGTCATGTGACCAGCAGGTGTATCGACGCTATAACGAATGATATTTCCCAATAATTGATGGTCAACAATAATAGCATCAACAGGGTGAGAAATATGGCTACCATATTGGCGACCTGCTTCTTTGACATATATAGACTCAGGGCGGATAGCAAGTGTACCTTGTAAATTAAGACCTAACATCGTATTGGCTTTTTTGGAGTCAACAAGGTTGTAATGCCCCATAAACCGAGCGACAAATTCTGTTGCTGGTTGGGTATAAATATTCTCTGCCGTGCCACTTTGCACTATCTGGCCTTTATTCATAAGAAAAATACGGTCAGACATAATCATCGCTTCATCTTGATCATGAGTAACAAAAATTGTCGTTAAACCTAATTCGCGTTGAATCTGGCGAATTTGCTGGCGTAAGTGCTTGCGAATGCGAGCATCAAGAGCAGACAGTGGCTCATCAAGTAACAAAATTTGCGGTTTCATGACTAATGCCCTTGCGAGTGCTACTCGTTGACGCTGTCCACCTGATAGCTGATGGGGAAATTGTTGTTCTTTTCCTTGTAACTCAACTAATTCGATCACTTCAGCGACTGCTTTAGACCTTGCTTGGCTATCAATTTTACGCATTTTTAAACCAAACGCGATATTGTCAACCACAGTCATATTGGGAAATAACGCATAACTTTGGAACACCATACCCACCCCGCGTTGCTGCGCAGCTTGGTGGGTTACATTCTGGCGATTAATATAAAGTTCACCATCATTAAGTTGTTCAAGTCCTGCGATACAGCGTAATAAAGTTGATTTTCCGCAACCACTTGGGCCCAGTAGGGTAATAAATTCGCCTTTTTCGATAGTAAACTGAATATCAGCAAATACCTGATTAGTACCAAAAGATTTAGCTAAGTTTTCCGCAATAACATAACTCATCATTCATCTCCTGAACGATTTAATCGCATTGCTAACCATGTCAGCAATAAGGTAAACAGAAAATATGACATCACCAGAGCAGAAGTGAAATGTCCGCTGGTTTGTCGCATATTGAAAAGATAGATTTGCAAGGTTTCATAACGTGTTCCCACTAGAATATTGGCAAACACAAATTCACCCATTAAAAATGAAAATGAAATTAATAATGAGACCAACATACCTTTGCGAATATTTGGTAACACAATCATCATAAAAGCTTGGAAAGTACTGGCGCCGAGTAAATGTGCAGCGTCCATTAAGTCATGTAAATTAATACCTTGAAAGCTATTCGCAAGAGCACGATACATAAAAGGTAACGTGATGGTGAAATAAGTACCAATCAGGATCCAAGGAGTGCCAACTAACATGAATGGTTCATCGGCAAATATTTGCAGCAAGCCCACCGACGAGACGACAGGCGGAATCGCAAAGGGTAAAATAATCAGTAAATCCATCACCCCTTTGAGTTTAGGGAACCGATAAAATACCGCAAATGTCATCGGCAAAATAATTAATGTGCTAACCAGCAACGTACCAAAGCAAATTATTAATGAACGACCAAATGCCATGAGAAAACGCGGGTCTTGCCACAATTGTAGATACCATTTGATGGACAAGGCATCGGGTAGCACAGTGGCTCCCCAAGAGCTGGCGATGGAATACAAAAATGTGGCAATAATAGGTAGCGCTAATAGGCTAGCAACACTGATTAATACTAACTTATGGAGCCATAATCCAGAGGGTTTATTGTTATTGGTTATCACTTGGCTAATCACATTATTATTTTGCATGGTAGCTCCGCTTGATTAACCAATGATGGATAGCAGTAATAAAAGCTAAGATAGCGATAAGTAGCATTGATAACGCAGCAGCCATATTCGGTTCGAGAAACAAATCGCCGGAAACTAAACTGGCAATTCGGATAGTCACAAGGTTGTAATTACCACTCGTTAAGGCATAAGTACTGGCGTATGCGCCCATGGCATTAGCAATTAGGATAATAAAAGTACCAAGTAAAGCAGGGGAAAGCACTGGAATAGCAACTTTTAACCAATAGGTTAGCTTGCTTGCTCCCATTGTTTTCGCAGCGTCTTCCCACTCCGGTTTTAGTGCATCAAAGGCGGGGTAGAGCAACAAAACGCCTAATGGGATCTGAAAATACACATACAACAGCATTAACCCGCTGGCACTGTATATATTAAAATCTTCGATAATTCCCCATGCCTTGAGTTGTAAGGTAATCGCGCCGTTGAAGCCCAAAATAATAATGAATGCAAAAGCAAGGGGTACACCGCTGAAATTACTGGCCATGGTGGTGAAGGAGATCATTATCCGGCGAATTTTCCCTTGCATTTTATAAATGGAAAATGCCGTGATACTGGAAATGAATAAGCCAATTACACTGCAAATAACGGAAAGCCATAGGGTATTTTCAAACGCTTGTAAGTAAAAATCATTATTGAATACTTCAAGGTAGTTACCTAATGACCATGCTTCTTCGTAGATAAAGCTATTAATTAGCACCCAAATCATTGGGGCGATTTGGAATAGACTAAACAGCACAAAGAATGGCAGCAGTAGCAGTGCCGCACGCCAATGAAAACGAGCAAAGCGTTTTTTTAACATGGCAATTTTTCCCTGTTGTTGGTATGCCTGTTCACAGGGGGCAGGAATATCAGCCATTACAAATCTCCTTGTAACAGCGCATCACAAACTGGTTTATCGAGATAGTGGGTTCCAAGTAAACGACAAATGGTTCCACAAATCTCAGTTTGCTCAATATTGCAGGGTTGATGAGAAAATTGCGAACCGACAACAAACAATGGAACTAAACACTCTTCAGGGAGTGTCCCTCCGTGGCTGCGATCATTATTCATACCGTGATCACTCGTGATCAGAATTTGATAACCTTGCTCAACCCATGTAGGAATATAATTCGACAGGATAATATCTGCATGGCGTGCTGCATTACGGTATTGTGGGGAATCAAAGCCAAACTTATGCCCTGTATCATCTATATTCATAGGGTGAATCAATAAGAAATCAGGATCAAATTGACTACGTAAATATTCCGCATCAACAAATAAATGGTCATCAGGGTAATGATCTGCTTGATAAAAGCAGCCATGTTGGATGGTTAGCGACTCATCATGGGTAAAACGGTCTCTTGTTGCTACGAAAGGTGCTCGGTTATACAGTTCACTCACCCAATAATAAGCAGCGGCGGCAGTTGTTTTACCTGCAAGGCGAGCAAGAGAGAATATGCTGTCAAAATGGGATAACCGGACAATTTGGTTATTTACAATACCGCTTTTGACAGGTGGAACTCCCGTTAGTATACATTCATATAGAGGGCGAGACATCGAAGGAAGCTCGCACTCTAATCGGTAAAGTGTTGCACTGTCGGCTTTGATTAAACCGTTGAGATAGCCCATACAATGATGGGCTACTGAATAACTTAAACCGTCAAGGACAACAAGTATGACTTTCTCAGACATCAATTTTTTCCTAAAATCAATACATTAAATTACTGCTGGTGGATCAAAACTTGCTGTTGCCACATTTTAGGGAGATTACGAGACGACTTTTCCCAACCTTCTGCATTCTTAATGGGTTGAACATTTTTATATTGTTCTTCGGGTAGTAATTTGGCTTTAATATCATCAGGTAAGGTTAAATATTGTGCACGAATTGGTCGAGCATAGCCTTCTGCAAGGTTTAATTGGCCTTTATCACTGAAAATAAATTCACGAGCTAATTTTGCCGCATTTGGGTTTTTGGCAAATTTATTGATGATAGTGGTGTAACCTGAAATGACAGAACCGTCAGATGGGATCACAACTGTAAAGCGATCACGATTGATCTGATCACGGTAATTCAGTGCGTTGAAGTCCCATAAGATGCCAACTTCGACTTCACCTTTTTCGATATTTGCGACAGTTGGATCATTAACGGATAGGCGTTTTTGTTTGGCGAGTTCAGCAAAATACTCAATGGCAGGTTTTAGGTTATTTTCATCACCACCACGGGCAAATGCGGCAGCTAGTACAGCATTATTGGCTTGTGCAGCGATACCAACATCCCCAACGGTGACTTTATATTTCCCTTTTAGTAAATCATCCCAGCTTTTCGGTGCATCTTTCACTAAATCATTATTAATCATAAAAGCGATAGACCCCGTATAGGCTAAAGCCCAATGACCGTCTTTGTCTTTTGCCCAATCAGGAATTTGTGACCACGTTGTTGGTTTATAAGGTTGAGTCACTCCTTTTTGCACGGCAACAGGCCCAAAAGAAGCACCGACATCACCAATATCTGCTGTCGCATTATTTTTTTCTGCGGCAAATTTGGCAATTTCTTGAGCGGAGCTCATATCAGTATCTTGATGCTTCAAGCCATATTGTGCCGCTAAGTCTTGCCAAGTTCCTTTCCAGTTAGCCCAAGTATCAGGCATTCCAACGCTGTAAACTTGCCCTTCTTTTTTCGCTGCATCGATTAACTCTGCTAAATTAGCATCAGCAGCTAATGTCACACTGGATGCGGTCAATGATAGTAAAATCGCAGGAACGATAGTTTTCATTATTTTCTCACTTTTGCAGAACGGTGAACCGTATTGGTTACTTAGCATCCTAATTTTAAGAAGTGACAGTTAGTTGATCCTTTTATGACAGTTTTTAGACATTTTATGGAATGGAACGTCTAAAAAGTGTCAAAATTGACAAAGAAAAATAATGAAACAAACGTTTGAATGACATTGTGTCAAAGAAGTGTATTGTGTCATTAATAGATTGATCTTATCGACAATAAAAACTAACAAAAGATGTAAAAAATGAATAAGTTAAAATTATCAGGAACAGAAAGTGGTTGGTGGTTTATCTGTTTTTCCGGGCGTTTGTGGTTACCTCATGGGGATATTCCACGAGGTATGGCAAAGGACTATTTGTTAGAAGGAAAAACAGCAACGCCAATCGGTGAGTGGCTAGGGGAAATTGTCTGGTTGATCGCCGAAAAAATGCCATCAGATATGTCATCTCCCCGTATCGTTGCTGCGCAAGATGAAGGTTTATTTCGTCTTGCTGGGCGAGGTGTGCAATTGGCGGAATTCTATCGCTCTCATCGTTATTGCGGCTATTGTGGTACGGCAATGCGCCATAGCGAAACAGAATGGGCGTGTTTGTGTGACCATTGCCATGAGCGTTATTACCCGCAGATTGCCCCTTGTATTATTGTGGGGATCCGCCGTGATGACCATATTCTATTGGCTCAGCACCGGCGCCATTCGCAAAATCCATTATTTACTGTACTTGCGGGTTTTGTTGAAGTTGGTGAAACATTAGAAGAAGCTGTTATGCGCGAAGTCATGGAAGAAAGCCATATAAAAGTGAAAAATATTCGTTACGTATCTTCACAACCATGGCCTTTTCCTCATTCCTTAATGATGGGCTTTCTCGCGGATTATGAGAGTGGTGATATTAAAGTAGACCCTAAGGAACTGGTGAGCGCAAATTGGTATCATTACAATGAATTACCGTTGATCCCACCGGCAGACACAATCGCTAGACGTTTGATTGAAGATACGGTCGCATTGTGTCGTCAGAGTGAATATGAAACGGGCAAATAGCACAGCGCTGATATTGTTACCATTAACATGATACAATAATGAACTTCGCTCTTAGCCATTTGCGGCGGCCACTTATAATAATGGAGTAAATAATGACTGAGTTAAAAAATGACCGCTATCTACGCGCTTTGCTACGTCAGCCTGTAGATGTGACCCCTGTATGGATGATGCGTCAAGCAGGGCGTTACCTGCCTGAATATAAAGCAACACGCGCTGAAGCTGGTGATTTTATTGCTCTGTGCAAAAATACCGAATTGGCTTGTGAAGTGACATTACAGCCATTACGTCGTTTTCCATTAGACGCTGCAATTTTATTTTCTGATATTCTCACTATCCCTGATGCAATGGGGCTTGGGTTATATTTCGAAACGGGTGAAGGCCCACGTTTTCATAAACCGATTATGAGCGCAGCAGATGTAAAAAATATCCCTATTCCTGATCCTGAAATGGAACTTGGTTATGTGATGGATGCAGTTCGTGCCATCCGTAAAGCGCTTGAAGGTAGTGTGCCACTAATTGGTTTCTCTGGTAGCCCGTGGACACTGGCAACTTATATGGTGGAAGGCGGCAGTAGCAAAGCATTCACTAAAATCAAAAAGATGATGTACGAAGACCCGAACACATTGCATTTGTTATTAGATAAACTGGCAGATAGTGTCATTTTATACTTGAATGCTCAAATTCGAGCAGGTGCACAGTCCGTGATGATTTTTGACACATGGGGTGGGGTCTTAACTAAGCGTGATTATTTACAGTTTTCATTGAATTATATGCATAAAATTATTGATGGCTTAATTCGTGAAGATGACGGTCGCCGTGTTCCTGTCACCTTATTCACTAAAGGTGGCGGCCAGTGGTTAGAGGAAATGGCTGCAACGGGTTGCGATGCATTAGGGCTTGATTGGACGACTGAAATTGCAGATGCTCGTCGTCGTGTCGGTGATAAAGTTGCTTTACAAGGTAATATGGACCCATCCATGTTATATGCGCCACCGGCTCGTATAGAAGAAGAAGTGCAAAATATTCTATCAGGCTTCGGCCAAGGTGAAGGGCACGTATTTAATTTAGGTCATGGTATCCATCAGGATGTTCCACCTGAGCATGCAGGTACATTTGTGGATGCTGTTCACCGTTTATCCCGCCAATATCATCAATAACTATCGTTTATTGATCTTCTTGATTTGTGGTGTATTTATAGAATCTTGTAAGTACACCATTATCATCTATGATTAAGAATAATTAAATCTCATAAGCAATGGACGCATGATGGTTTTAGATACTCAACGATTACGAAAAGAACAAACTAGCGAAGCTTCAAAAATCATTTTGCAGGATGAATTTCCATCACTCAAATTGATTGGTGGAGCCGATGTAGGCTTTGAACAGCAAGGCACTATTACACGTGCAGTGGTAGCTGTACTATCTTGGCCACAGTTAGAACTTGTTGAGTATCAAATAGCTCGAATACCGACTCAATTGCCTTATATTCCGGGATTACTTTCTTTTCGTGAAGTCCCAGGGTTAATGGCGGCGTGGGAAAAAATACAAAACAAACCTGAATTAGTGCTTGTGGATGGGCAAGGGATTGCACATCCGCGGCGGTTTGGTGTTGCCTGCCATTTTGGGTTACAAGCGAATATAGCCACAATTGGTGTAGCAAAAAGCCGTTTATGTGGTGATGCGGTTGAGTTAAGTGAAGAGCCTGAAAGTGTTCAGCCGTTAATGGCAGGTGAAAATCAACTCGGTTGGGTGTTGCGGAGTAAAAAACGCTGCAAACCATTATATGTTTCGCCGGGGCATAAAGTAGGTTTTTCGTCTTCCCTAGCGTGGGTTAAGCAGTGTCTAAGAGGCTATCGGTTGCCAGAACCGACGCGTTTTGCTGACGGAATTGCATCAAATCGAACGTTTTTTAAGCGAATGAATGAGAAAATCAGCTAATTATCAGCAAAATATGTGGCATTGACAGATTTTCAGGTAAACTGCGAAGTATTAAGATTGATGAGTCAGAAATTATGTTAAGAAATCCCATTCATTTGAGGTTGGAAAAATTAGAAAGCTGGCAACATACTACTTTCATGGCGAGCCTATGTGAAAGAATGTATCCGAACTTTCAAATGTTTTGTCAGCAAACTGAATTTGCCGATGCAAAAGTTTATCGTTCCATCCTTGATTTAGTTTGGGAAACTTTGGTCATTAAAGATAGCAAAGTCAATTTCGATAATCAGTTAGAAAAATTAGAAGAAATTATCCCATCAGCAGATGATTTCGATATGTATGGTGTGTATCCAGCTATTGATGCCTGTATTGCATTAGGTGAAATTATTCATTCGAAATTGAGCGGTGAAACCCTCGAACACGCAATATTGGTTAGCGAAGCATCCATTCGTACAGTTGCCATGCTCGAAATGACTCAAGCAGGGCGGGAAATGACAGAAGAAGAACTCAAAGAAATCTCGGCCGTTGAAGAAGAATGGGATATCCAGTGGGACATTTTCCGCTTACTGGCAGCTTGTGAAGAGCGCGACTTAGAGTTAATTAAAGGATTAAAATCTGACCTCCGCGAAGCGGGGGTGAGCAATATAGGTATTACTTTAAGCTGATTTTCGCATTTTCATTATCGAAAACGTGACTTGACGCAGTAATGCTGAGTACTAAGACTTCACATTTGCCCCTACTCTGGTCTACATTTAGGGGCGAGAAGAAGTGGCTATCGGGGGCGTGTATCAGGGGCTGTCAATTTGGCATATCCGACGCACTCGATGCTTTGCAAACGATAAACACACTGTGTAAGGATAATTTATGAACAAGACTGAATTAGTTGATGCTATCGCAGAATCAGCGGACCTGACCAAAGTTCAGGCAAAAGCGGCATTAGAATCTACTCTGAATGCTATTTCTGAAACGCTGAAAAAAGGCGAGCAAGTCCAACTGGTCGGTTTCGGTACTTTTAAAGTTAGCCACCGTGCTGCGCGTACTGGTCGTAACCCACAAACTAAAGCAGAAATTCAAATTCCTGCTACAACTGTACCCGCTTTCTCTGCCGGTAAAGCACTGAAAGAAGCTGTAAAATAAGAACATTGTACAGACGAATCACCAGAAGGGGTAAAAAACTACCCCTTTTGTTTATTCAAAAAGGGTTGCTGGTATTGGGAGCCATCTCAATGCTAAGCGCCTGTTCTTCTAATGCACCAAAGCTACCTGAGTTTAGTGCAAGCGGTTTTATTGCCGATGATGGCGTCATTCGTATGTGGCGGCTAAATAATGCAAAAAGCCAACCTCTGGTCTTAATGGTGGTTTATAGCCCCTATAAAGGCACAGACACTTCCGTTAATTTCTTCGAGTACCGCTCTGGTAACCTCTGGCAAATTCGTAGCCAAATCTTGAATCAAAAAAATGGTGATATCACTGAACAATTACGTTTCGATAAAAATAATGACGTTATTTTTATGCAGCGTGCTCAAGATGGCCATAAAACATCACTTTCGGCTGATGAAATCACGCGTTGGCGCTTTGAAGCAGAACGCATACTCGAGACAAACACTGCACTGATTGTCGGCGGCGTCAAACTCTATCAAGGTCGCTGGCAACAAGGCAAAGTGACCACCTGTGAGGGTGATGTGCGCGAAGTGACTTTTGAAGCCTATGCTGAAAAGTGGTTACAAAACCGTGCGAAAGTGTGGCATTCCCAGCTAAATTTAGCGTGGTTGGAGTCTTCAGAGGGAAACCAGCTTTTGATGGTAGCTGATACCGATTTTTGCCGCTGGCAACCTTCTAAAGATAGCTTATAAATAATCGCTCGTCGTCTTTCGAACCACAGCTATATTGCTACGTTCGCTCACTCTAGTCACATACTTATGTATGCTCCTAGAGATTCTCTCTCTCTTGCAGCTTTGCTGTGATTCGAAATACTTAGAGCCATTGTCTGTGTGAATGGTCAAAGGCAAAAACAAATTCAAAAAATAGAAAATAAAAAAGCTGATAAAAGTTTCCTCTTATCAGCTCAGGGAATGGTTTAGTACTTTGTATTATTTTATACGAGCGATAGCGCGGTAGCCGATGTCGTTGCGGTAGAAGCTATCATTCCAGTGAATGGCTTTGGCGACTTCATAAGCTTTGGCTTGTGCTTTAGCAATATCATTACCTAATGCTGTTACGCATAGGACGCGACCACCGGCAGTCACGACTTCTCCATCTTTCATGCGAGTACCAGCATGGAAAACTTTACTATCCGTGGCTTCAGTGGTTGGTAAACCTGAAATTACATCGCCATTGTGGTAATCACCTGGGTAACCACCTGCAGCAATTACTACCCCTAAAGCAGGGCGTTCATCCCATAATGAATCTTTACCTGCTAACTCACCTTTCGCGCCAGCTAAACATAAAGCGACTAAGTCCGATTGCAAGCGCATCATAATAGGTTGAGTTTCAGGATCGCCAAAACGGCAGTTAAACTCGATAACTTTTGGGTTACCTGCTTTATCAATCATTAAACCTGCATATAAGAAGCCTTGGTAGCGGTTTCCTTCTTGGTCCATTCCTTTAACTGTAGGGTAAATGACTTGTTCCATCACGCGTTTATGTATTTCATCTGTCACAACAGGTGCTGGGGAGTAAGCGCCCATTCCACCTGTATTTAGGCCAGTATCACCATCACCAACACGTTTGTGATCTTGGCTAGTCGCCATTGGAATGACATTTTCACCATCTACCATAACGATGAAACTCGCTTCTTCACCATCAAGAAATTCTTCGATCACGATACGGTGGCCTGCATCACCAAAGGCATTCCCTGCTAACATGTCATGAACAGCTTCTTTCGCTTCTTGCAGAGTCATTGCAACAATAACCCCTTTACCTGCAGCAAGCCCATCTGCTTTGATCACGATTGGTGCGCCTACTTTGTCTAAGTAAGCTAAAGCAGGTTCAATTTCAGTAAAATTTTCATAAGCCGCAGTAGGAATATGATGACGAGCTAAAAAATCTTTGGTAAATGCTTTTGAACCCTCAAGCTGTGCAGCACCTTGGGTTGGGCCAAAAATAGTTAAGCCAGCAGCCTTAAACGCATCGACTACACCAATAACCAATGGTGCTTCAGGGCCGACAATAGTTAAACCAATTTGCTTATCTTTGGCGAATTGAAGCAATCCATTGATATCAGTTGCCGAAATATTGACGTTTTCAAGGGTCGGCTCTAATGCTGTGCCTGCATTGCCTGGGGCAACATACACTTTATTTGCTAAAGGGGATTGAGCCGCTTTCCAAGCTAAGGCATGTTCACGGCCGCCGCCACCAATAATCAAAATATTCATTACTAGACTCCTAATAATTAGTGACGGAAATGACGCATATTAGTGAAAATCATGGCGATACCATGTTCATTTGCCGCCGCAATGACTTCATCATCACGGATAGAACCACCTGGTTGGATAACACAGGTTACTCCAACAGCAGCTGCGGCATCAATACCATCGCGGAATGGGAAAAAGGCATCTGAGGCCATTGCACAGCCAGCGACTTCTAAACCTTCATCAGCGGCTTTAATACCTGCAATTTTTGCAGAATAGACACGGCTCATTTGCCCTGCACCAATTCCAACGGTCATGTCATTTTTGGCATAAACAATCGCATTCGATTTCACAAACTTCGCGACTTTCCAGCAGAACATAGCATCTTTTAATTCACGCTCTGTAGGTTGGCGGTTTGTGACTACACGTAGCGCTTCCTTTTCAACCATACCTAAGTCACGGTCTTGTACCAATAAACCACCATTCACACGTTTAAAGTCTAATCCTGTAACTGGTTTGCTCCATTCGCCACATTCAAGTACGCGAACGTTTTGTTTAGTCTCAAGAATAGGTAGTGCATCTTTAGCAACAGAAGGCGCAATAATGACTTCCACAAATTGGCGATCGATAATGGCTTGAGCAGTTTCTTTATCTAATTGACGATTGAAAGCGATAATGCCGCCAAAAGCAGAAGTTGGATCAGTTTTGAATGCGTTATCATAAGCAGCATGAATCGAATCACCGATAGCGACACCACAAGGGTTTGCATGTTTAACAATGACACAAGCAGGCTCTTCGAATGATTTAACGCATTCAAGAGCTGCATCGGTATCAGCGATATTGTTATAAGACAGGGCTTTACCTTGGATCTGCTGAGCAGTTGCAATAGACGCTTCTTTTGGGTTTTCTTCTATATAAAAAGCGGCATCTTGATGGCTGTTCTCTCCGTAACGCATGTCTTGTTTCTTAATAAAATTTAAATTCAAGGTGCGAGGGAAACGGCCAGAAGGCTGGGTCGTATCACCATAATAAGGGGCAACTAATTCACCAAAGTAATTCGCAATCATGCTGTCATAAGCTGCAGTGTGTTCAAAAGCTTTAATTGCGAGGTCAAACCGCGTAGACCAATTGAGTGAGTTTTCGTGGTTATCCATTTCATCAATAATGATTTGATAGTCATTACTATTTACTACAATTGCTACGTCTTTATGGTTCTTAGCCGCGGAGCGCACCATGGTTGGGCCGCCGATATCAATATTCTCTACAGCATCTTCAAGGGTACAATTTGGTTTTGCCACGGTTTGGGCAAATGGATATAGATTAACAACGACCATATCAATCGGTGCAATATCATGCTGTTGCATAATGGCATCATCCGTACCACGACGACCTAAAATTCCGCCATGCACTTTCGGGTGCAATGTTTTTACTCGGCCATCCATCATTTCAGGGAACCCTGTGTAATCTGAAACTTCAGTTACGTTTAGTCCTGACTCAGCGAGTAACTTTGCAGTACCGCCGGTAGATAGGAGCTCAACACCACGTTGAGATAACGCCTTAGCGAATTCAACAACCCCTGTTTTATCAGACACACTAAGCAGGGCACGACGAATAGGACGAAGCAGTTGCATGAGATAGATCCCTTGGATTTGAATAAATAAGGCAATAACGAATATCAGTCAGTGAAAAACTCAACGAGCTTTTCTTATATACCTATTATATCTATTGATGAAAGCAAAGCGGAATTTGCCAACTTTCTCTATAACAATATATAAGTCACTAACAATTTCAGAACATAAAAACAAAATCAATGCTGAAATTTCTAACCAATTGTAACGCAAACGTTTGCGTAATGCGCGATAATTTTAAAATTATTTTCAGGTTGTGGATAACTTCGTGCATAAGTCAGTATAAGTAGGGGTTTTGCTGTGGAATGCAGCAGTTGAATAAAAAAATGCAAAAAAGGGGTTGCCAGATTTTTCTGACTCCCTATAATGCGCAT
>NZ_JAMPNG010000032.1:0-16196 GCF_028479245.1 Providencia sp. PROV223 | reverse complement strand
TGACCGCCAAAGAGGTCGTGGAAGAGGTAAAGGCCTACGTCGTTTATTCGATCATGGCGACCTTCATATTATGGTACTTTCGTTAGTCGCTAAAAAACCAAGCTATGGCTACGAAATTATCAAGGATATTCAAGAAGCCTCAAATGGCTTGTATGTGCCAAGCCCGGGTGTTATTTATCCTACTCTAACCCTGTTAGAAGAACAAGGCTTCTTGGAGTCTCAGATTGTTGAACGTAATCGAAAAAGTTTTACGATTACGCCGGAAGGCTCTGATCATTTAGCTCAAAATAAAGAAATTGAAGCGGTTATTGCTCGCAAACTGGCTAAAGCACGTGATATGCAACAAGGCAGTAATTTAGCAGAAGATATTGAAATGGCAGTCAGTCGTTTTAAAGCTTTATTACGTCACAAAATGGTTTTAAAACAACTAAACGAAGAGCAGACACGCCAAATTGCCTCCATCATCAATGATGCAGTAAAACAAATTGAAGAAGTGAATGCATTATTAACTAATAGCGATGAAGATTAATGTAGCTGTCTGGCATTAAACCACCTCATTTCTTTTTTATCCGGCCAACCTTATGCTTTAACAGAGCGCAATGTTGGCTTTTTTATTTGAGCTCCACTCGCAAATGCACTGGAACAGTGCAAAATAGTCATTTCATGCACTAATATAGTGCAACACGACCAATACAGCATGATGAAAATCCCTCGTCCTCACGTAACAATCAGTATTTGCTATAATTAAAAAGTTGGCACGCTTTTCGCTTATCTATTTATAGAGCGCGTACTAACGACTTTTATATGACTAGCACGCCAGACAAACAACAAACACACCCTCAAAAATAGCTTGTGATTTGTTGATTAGACCCGACCAGGAGAGCCGAGATGTCCGCTGAACATGTTTTATCGTTAATTAAAGAGCACAATGTTAGATTTATTGATCTGCGTTTTACCGACACTAAAGGTAAAGAGCAACACATCACTATCCCTGCTCACCAAGTTGACGAAGACTTCTTTGAAGAAGGCCAGATGTTTGATGGTTCATCTATTGGTGGCTGGAAAGGCATCAATGAGTCAGACATGGTATTAATGCCTGACGCGTCTACCGCGATGTTAGACCCGTTCTTTGCCGATATCACATTGATTATACGCTGCGATATTTTAGAGCCGGGCACAATGCAAGGTTATGACAGAGACCCACGTTCAATTTCAAAACGCGCAGAAGATTTCCTGCGCTCTAGCGGGATTGCTGATATCGTTCTCTTTGGACCAGAGCCTGAATTTTTCGTGTTTGATGACATTCGTTTTGGCAACAACATGCACGGTAGCTACTACCATATCGATGATATCGAAGCGGCATGGAATACAGGAACCAAATACGAAGGTGGCAATAAAGGCCATCGCCCTGCAGTAAAAGGCGGTTACTTCCCCGTTCCACCGGTTGATTCATCACAAGACTTGCGTTCAGCCATGTGTACCACAATGGAAGAGATGGGCTTAGTTGTTGAAGCTCACCACCATGAAGTAGCGACCGCAGGCCAAAACGAAGTGGCTACCCGCTTTAATACCATGACCAAAAAAGCGGATGAAACTCAGATTTATAAATATGTCGTTCACAATGTTGCCCATGCATACGGCAAAACAGCGACCTTTATGCCAAAACCTTTAGTGGGTGATAATGGTTCTGGTATGCACTGCCATATGTCTTTATCTAAAGGTGGTGTGAACCTGTTCGCAGGTGACAAATACGGCGGTTTATCAGAAATGGCGCTGTACTACATCGGCGGTATTATTAAGCATGCACGTGCGCTGAACGCATTTACTAACCCAACCACTAACTCATACAAACGTTTAGTTCCGGGCTTTGAAGCGCCAGTCATGTTGGCATACTCTGCACGTAACCGCTCTGCTTCGATTCGTATTCCAGTGGTTGCGAGTACAAAAGCACGCCGTATTGAAGTTCGCTTCCCAGACCCTGCAGCTAACCCATATTTAGCGTTTGCAGCCCAGCTAATGGCGGGTCTTGATGGCATCATCAATAAAATCCACCCTGGCGATGCGATGGACAAAAACTTATACGACTTACCACCGGAAGAAGCCAAAGAAATCCCAACAGTTTCAGGTTCTTTAGATGAAGCGTTAGCCGAATTAGATAAAGACCGTGAATTCTTAACCCGTGGTGGTGTATTCACTAATGATGCTATCGATGCCTATATCGAATTAACCCGTGCCGACATCCAACGTGTTCGTATGGCACCACACCCTCTCGAATTTGAAATGTACTACAGTGTGTAACACGCCGTTCCACTGTTAGTCTTTGTTGCCGTGAAGCACTTGCCCCATCTTTCGATGGGGCCTTTTATCTCTAAGGTACTTACGCAACAAAAATCAAATATCGGTTGTTTGGTCTATCAGGTATAATGCACCAAAATAGTGCAGGAGCAACATTACATGAAAACCGAACACTTGCCAGCACCGGAACATATTCTCGACTCTCTCATTAATAGCGTGCTAATTTTGGATTACGACTTGGTTATCCATTACGCCAACCATGCTGCACTCCAGATCTTAACCCAAAGCCAGCGCAAGCTATATGGTACGCCTCTCCCCCTGTTATTCAGCTATTGTTCACTCAATGATGAACTGATGCTCAATAGCCTAAAAGAAGGCCATAGCTTTACCGAAAATGAAGTCACTTTAGTGTTTAACAACCATTCTCATGTGATGTCGTGCAGCGCCCAGCCTTTTTCAGAACAATTTATTTTAGTTGAGCTTTCACAATTAGATAGCCAGCGACGTTTGAGCCAAGAACTCGCACAAAATGCCCAGCAGCTCGCTGCCCGTGAACTGATCCGTGGGCTTGCTCACGAGATTAAAAACCCACTCGGGGGTTTGCGAGGCGCTGCACAACTGCTCTCTAAAGCGCTGCCTGACCCACAATTAAATGAATATACTCAAGTGATTATCGAACAGGCCGACCGCCTGCGAGCACTGGTTGATAGGCTACTTGGGCCACAATACCCGGGGCCGAAAACGCAACAAAGTATTCATCATATTATGGAAAACGTAACGCGGTTAGTGTCATTAGAAAAACCCGATAATGTAACACTAACTCGTGATTATGACCCAAGTTTGCCTGAATTAGAGTATTACCCAGACCAAATCGAGCAAGTGCTTCTAAATATCACCCGAAACGCCTTACAAGCCCTCGCCGAAACGGGAGGTTATATCACTTTGCGTACACGAACAGCTTTTCAAGTCACATTGCAAGGTGAACGTTATAGATTAGCTGCACGTATTGATATTGAAGATAACGGCCCCGGTATTCCATTGGCAATTCAGGATACGTTGTTCTATCCCATGGTCAGCGGACGAGCTGATGGCACAGGGCTTGGCCTGTCGATTGCTCGCAGTTTAGTTGACCAACACGCAGGAAAAATCGAATTTACCAGTTGGCCGGGCCACACTGAGTTTTCCATTTATCTGCCAATTAAGAAATAGGAGATAACCATGACGCAGGGAAAAATTTGGGTGGTTGATGATGATAGCTCCATCCGTTGGGTACTTGAGCGCGCATTAAATAACGCTAACTTTGCTTGTACCTGCTTTGATAGTGCGAATGCAGTGCTCAGCGCATTAGAAAACTCACTCCCTGATGTGTTGTTATCAGATATCCGTATGCCAGGAAAAAATGGTATTGAGCTACTAAATACCATTAAACAATCGCACCCCCTTTTACCGATTATTATCATGACCGCACACTCTGACCTTGATGCTGCCGTGAATGCCTACCAATCAGGTGCTTTTGATTACTTGCCAAAACCTTTCGATATTGATGAAACCGTTGCCTTGGTCGAACGTGCACTGAATCATAGCCGTGAACAAAACCATGCAGGCCGTGAAGCTAAACCAGCCACCCCCGTTGTTTCTTCGACAATGATCGGTGAAGCACCAGCAATGCAAGAGGTTTATCGTATTATTGGCCGTTTATCACGTTCATCAATTAGTGTACTTATTAATGGTGAATCAGGTACCGGGAAAGAACTGGTTGCCCACGCTTTACATCAGCACAGCCCTCGCGCCGATGCCCCTTTTATTGCACTAAATATGGCAGCCATCCCCAAAGACTTAATTGAATCAGAGCTATTTGGTCACGAAAAAGGCGCTTTCACCGGTGCGAGCCAAGTACGCCAAGGGCGATTCGAACAAGCCAACCATGGCTCGTTATTTTTAGATGAAATCGGTGATATGCCCCTTGATGTACAAACTCGCTTGTTACGTGTGCTGGCGGAAGGGCAATTCTACCGTATTGGCGGTTATACCCCAGTCAATGTGGATGTGCGGATTATTGCAGCAACCCACCAAGACCTCGAAAAACGGGTTAAAGAAGGCTTATTTCGCGAAGACTTATTTCATCGGTTAAATGTCATTCGAGTGCAATTACCGCCATTACGCGAACGCATTGAAGATATCCCGCGTCTCGCCGATTATTTTTTACAAAATACGGCTAAAGAACTCGGTGTCGAGGCTAAGGTTCTCCACCCCGATAGCGAAAAAATTCTTCAACGCTATTACTGGTCGGGTAATGTTCGCCAATTAGAAAATGTCTGCCGTTGGTTAACCGTGATGGCGGCAAGCCAAGAAATTTTACCGCAAGATTTGCCCGATGATTTGCTAGAAGAGCGCCCACAACAAAATACAGTGGTAAAATCATCGCAAGCCGATGCCATGCCAACACAATCATTGTCATCGCACAATCCGAGTTCTGCCGCTCAGTGGTTTGAATTACTTGAAGAGTGGACCGATAACGCCTTAATAGAAGGCAAAGAAAACCTCTTTGCACAGACTATTCCCTTATTAGAGCGAACAATGTTAAATTGCGCGTTGAAATACACCAATGGACACAAACAAGAAGCCGCCCGTTTATTAGGTTGGGGAAGAAATACGTTAACTCGAAAATTAAAAGAGCTAGGAATTGAATAACTTCAAATGTTCACTATCATATTAAGATAATGTACGAAGTAATTTATTACTTCATACTTATCTTAATATTAAATAATTAGACCTTGATATTCAGGAATTAATTATTGATTTTACTATTCCAACACCAATTAACACAATGAATAATAAACAAAATAAAAAAAAGATATTGCAAGCAGAAAGCTTATTATCACCTGAACAGAATTTCAATTTATACAAGTAGCATTAATACAAAAATAACGTCGTTTATAGGAAATTTATAACAATGAACACTGTAGCTTAAACGTATCTATAAATAAGAAACTTCTTATGTAGCCTTAGCATAATTAATTAAAATTAAGGCTACTCAATTGAATTTAATCGAAGATATTCAAAGGGTAATTTAATGTTTTCTGAAAACCGAGATTAATCACCCTGCAATTTTCATTCATATCCTGAATGGTAATAACCTTTATTTATTCAAAAAATGAAATAAGTAGCACTTTTAGACCTACGAAATTCGATAGTTATACTATTATTTCGTTTTACGATAGTACAAATAAAACATTCTTCAAATGTGGTCTGATGTGCCAGGGCCTTATAAACCCAAATAATCACCATATGAGAGACAAATTAAATTTATCTCCCACATTATAATTATTCTTAGTTTTATATCGTTATTTCACTTTAGTAAAAAACTCATCTAAAAATATATTTACCTTAAGATAAAATAGAACTTCAATTGCTCTCCCATACGGTGTTAACTTAATTAAAAAAATTAAATACTTCAAAATTTAATTATATTTTACCAAATTTTACAAAACTTGTTTATTTTAAAAAATAGTTTCAAAATACTCTCCAATTGAGTAATTGGTAATTCCACCTACTCAATGAAAAATAAATAATTATCTTTTGGAGAAAAACAAATGAAAAAAAACTTACTTGCATCATTAATTGCTGCAACCTCAATCTTTGCTGTTAATAATGCATTAGCTGCAGATGGTACTATCGACTTTACCGGTGAAATCATTGACCAAGCATGTGAATTAGCTGCGGGCTCTGACGCATTAAAAGTAAACTTAGGCCAAGTATCTAAAAAGGCATTACCAACTGCAGGAAGTACTGCTGCTGCAACTAAATTTACTATTAAATTAATTAACTGCCCAGCTACAGTGACAACGGCTTCAGTTAAATTCGATGCTGACTCTTATATTGGTGACGATGAAGTTATTAAATTAAAAGAAGAAACCGGAGTTGCAACAGGTGTAGGCATTCAAATTACTGACGATACTAATAAAGTCGTTCCACTATTTACCGCATCTAAAGCATACCCATTGAAAGAAAATGTAGAAAATAATTTAGATTTCAGAGCGCGTTATATTGCCAAAACTGACTCTGTAACACCGGGTCCAGCGAACGGTACGGCAACTTTCACAATCAATTATAACTAAGTAACAAATAAGGTTTAAATGGAATTGAACCTTATCTAATAACATTCAATGGTGGTATTATGAGATCTATTATCTATATTTTTATTTCTTTATTTCTGCTAATAAATACTGCAAATGCAGGCGTTATTATTGGTGGAACTCGTGTTATTTATAATGAGGGAAACAAAGATGTTAGTATCAGTGTAGAAAACCCAGATAAGATCCCTTATTTAATTCAATCCTGGATAGATAATATAGATGAAAAAAAACAGTCAGATTTCACTATAACACCACCATTATTTAGGCTTAATGCTGAAAAAACAAATGCACTTAGAATATTTTTAACCGAAAATAAACTACCGAATGATAGAGAATCATTATTCTGGCTAAATATAAAAACGATCCCAGCAACAGAAAGAACAGAAAATTCATTACAAATTGCCTTTAAAACACAGATGAAACTCATTTATCGTCCTAAAGCTTTAAAGGATGTCAATTTTATTGAAGAGCAAAAAAAATTAGTATGGTCTAAATCTGGGAATAAAATTACAGTTAATAACCCAACACCTTATTTTATGAATTTTCAGAGCATCAGCTTTAACGGAACAAAAGCTAATGATGTTTCTTATGCTGCACCTTTCTCAAACGCAACTTTCGAGATTAATAACTCAAATACCAATGGAACAATTAAATGGGAAGTTATTAATGATTATGGCGCCGCACCAGAAGCACTCGAAACGAAAATATAAAACTATAAAATAAGTTGGGCTTTATCATGAAAATAAATAAAATATCTCTAGGCCTACTATTATATTTAGGCTATACCGCATCGTTATATGCTGAAGAAAAAACAGAAAACAATGTCTACTTTGATCCCGATTTCTTAGAGTTGCCGAATAAAGACTCAGTTGATTTATCACAATTTGAGAATAACGAACAATTAGCTGGTGACTACTATGTTGATATTTATGTCAATACTAATTTAATTGGTGCTAAAAATCTTAAATTCGAAAAAAATAGCCAGAACCAATTAATTCCGTGTTTATCACTTGCTGACATTAAAGAATTTGGTATCAAAACAGCGGAATACCCTGAATTGCAAACAGCAGGAAGTCACTGTGTCAATCTTGCCGCGATCCCTGATGCCACCAGTAACTTTGAGTTTGATTCTCAACGTTTATATTTAAGTATTCCTCAAATCGCATTAGACAGAAACCCAAGGGGTTACGTTGACCTAGCTAATATTGATAATGGGATCAATGCACTGTTATTAAATTATAGCTATAACGGGTCGAAAAATTATGATCGTAAAAAAAATGGCTCAGATAATACATCCCATTATGTGAATTTAAGACCCGGTTTAAATATTGGAGCTTGGCGGTTACGGAATTACACCACATGGTCAAGCAATACTGACCAATCTGGTAAATGGGACACCATTTATACCTATGCATCACGTGGCATAAATAGTATCAAAAGTCAGTTAACCTTGGGGGATAGTGTCTCACCTTCGATGGTTTTTGATAGCGTGCCATTTCGCGGAGCTCAGCTTGCGACAGATGATGATATGTCCCCTGAAAGTTTGCGCGG
The DNA here is from genome assembly GCF_028479245.1 of Providencia sp. PROV223. NCBI lineage: Bacteria > Pseudomonadati > Pseudomonadota > Gammaproteobacteria > Enterobacterales > Morganellaceae > Providencia > Providencia sp. PROV223. The sequence continues at coordinate 8,214 of NZ_JAMPNG010000032.1, read as the reverse complement.
CTATGCACCCGTTGTACGCGGGATAGCGCGTAGCAATGCACAAGTAACGATCCGCCAAAATGGCTACATTATCTACCAAACTGAAGTGGCAGCGGGCCCTTTTGAAATCACAGACTTATACCCAACAGGGGGAAGTGGAGATTTACATGTCACCATCAAAGAATCCAATGGGAGCGAGCAATATCAAATCGTTCCTTTTGCTTCATTACCCGTATTACAGCGTGAGGGGTATTTTTCTTATAGCGTAACAGGCGGGGAATACCGCGCTTATGACAGTAGCATTGATAAAACTAAATTTGGTCAGTTTACCTTAATCTATGGTTTGCCTTACGGTATCACTGCTTATGGTGGTAGCCAAGTCAGTGAGCACTACCAATCTTATTCTATTGGTACGGGTCAAAACCTTGGACGGTTTGGTGCATTATCTATTGATGTTACTCATGCAAATTCAACGCTAAGTAATGATGTTACGGAAAAAGGTCAGTCATACCGTTTTCGCTATAACAAAAATATCAACGACATTGGTACTAATATTGCTTTGGCAGGTTACCGTTATTCCACTAAAGGGTTCTACAGTTTAGCGGAAGTCTTTGATGGCTATAGAAATACGAATTATGTTCCTGAGATTGAGCGCCGCCGTAATCGCGGTGAGATCACTCTCAGTCAAAATTTAGGAGATAGCTTTGGTTCAATTTCAGTCGGTTATATCAATGAGGACTACTGGAATAGTGACCGCAAAACACAATCTGCCACCGTGGGTTACAACAATAGTTGGCAAGGCATCAGTTATAGCTTGAATTATACCTATAACAAAAATACCAATAGTTACTCCTATAGCTCCGGAAGCCGCACGAAAAGTGAAGATAATCATCAACTTGCTTTCTCTGTCAGTGTACCGTTTAGCGTGTTTGATAATACTTTCTACTACAACTTTAACAGTAACAGCAGCAGTAATGGTCCAAGCACAGGCAGTATCGGGCTTTCCGCCTCTCAGCTCAATAACCGCTTAAATTGGAGTATGCAACAAGGCTTTACCACTCGAGAACAAGGCACTAGCGGTAATATGAATGCCTCTTATAAAGGGCAATATGGTGAAGTTTCAGGCGGAACTGGCTATAGCAAAGACAACTATAACCTCTATTACGGGGTTAATGGTAGCTTAGTGGCTCACTCTGGCGGACTAGTTCTTGGCCAGCAATTAGGCGAAACCGCGGCTATTGTAGAAATCCCTGACGCGGGTGATGTTCCTATTTTAAACCAAGCTGGGGTGGTAACAAACAACCAAGGTTATGCGCTCGTACCTTATGTCACTGCTTATCGCAAAAATGTGATTGATATCGATACCTCAGGACTACCTGAAAATACCGAAATGGAATTAACCAGCCAAAGTGTTGCTCCAAGTCGTGGTGCACTGGTGAAAGCCAATTTTGCAGCGAATGTCGGGTACCGTGCCATCATGATATTAAGTTTTGCTGATGGTAAACCCGTGCCTTTCGGTGCTCAGGCCATATTTAAAGATAATCCACAGCTAAATAATATAGTAGGCAATGATGGTGAAATTTATTTATCTGGCTTAGCTGAAAACGGCAGTTTTATTATTCAATACAACGATAAACAGCAATGCCAAGTAAATTATAACTTAGCGGGTATATCGAATTATATGGGGTTATATAAAACAGCAGCGGTTTGCCGATAATAAGGAATAAATAATGAAACATTTTATTTATAAATCAATATTGGCTGTGAGTTGTATATATTTATACTCAGGATATGCTAATGCAGCTTGTACCTTAAATCCAAATTTAAATAATAAACTAGCTAACGTACCGGCTGCAGTATATAACGTTCAATATGATGATAACACACCTAGAGATTTAGGTTCTCTCAGCGCTAGTTTTTCATCAACATCTCAGTGGGTAGCTAGTGATTCGAGCTCTTGTGCTACTTCATACTTAACAGGTAGTTTTATAAATAGCTGGTCACCAAATGCCAATAAAGTTGCCCTGTCTAATATTTCTGGTATTGGTATTTCTGTTACAACTGCAGGCATTGGAGCATTTAATGCATCATGGGATAAAAATAACGCAAATTATAATATATTAACAACGAATTGGAGTATCACAGTAAAAAAACTCGGTTCGGTAACACAAGGTGGCACATTAAGAGCCGGAAATGTTGCAAGGCTAACCGTAACTTACCGTGCACCAACAAATGTGACTTGGACTCTAACAACTTTAAATATGCCTACCAATGCTATTCGTATCAATGTACTTAGCTGTTCATTAAAGAATAATCAGTCAACCTACAATATTGATATGCAAGATTGGTATGATACACAATTTCCCAATATAGGCTCGACCAGCACACCGATTGATATTCCAATTACATTAACTTGTGCAGCTGGCACCAATATTAAAGCAACAGTGACAAGCTCTAAATATGAAGATACAGCGACCGGAAAATTAGGTTTAACTGGTACTAATAGTGCTACAGGAATTGCCGTTCAGTTACTGGATAAAAATAATAATCCGATCAAGTTGAACACGTTAAATAGCCTGCAAAATAATGTGCCGGCTGGTGATTATATGTTTAATTGGAAAGCTCGCTATATAAAAACGGCAGATAATATCACGCCGGGTACAGCGAATGCCTCCGCTACTGTAAATATCCGCTATGAGTAGGAATAAAAAATGAAAATAATACCTAAAAATTTACTTTTACTTAGTAGCTTAATATTCAGTGGGAATTTATTCGCTGCTAGCACTGTCACGTTAAATTTCACCGGTAATATTAGAGCGGCAACTTGTAATATTACTGGTGGTAATAATATTGATATTGACCTGAAAAGTATTTCAGCTGATGTATTTCGCAATGCGAGCTCGGGTTCTAACTGGAATACATTTAATATTAGTCTCAATAATTGTTCATCTTTTATTAATCAAGTAAAGCTGACATTTACAGGGACGGCGGATACCGCGGATGTAGCAAGTTTATACAAAAATCAAGGCACAGCTAAAAACCTAGCCGTACAACTACAAAATGGTAATGGAACAACTGCATTAGGTAACCAAAAAGTATTACAAGTTCCGACAAATGGGCAAGCGAATATTAATATTCCATTACGTACACGTGCCTTTAGCTCATTAGGTAATGCCACACCAGGAACCATTTCCGCCAATATTACGGCAACAATTACCTATTTATAAAAGAGAAAATAATATGAGACATTTTATCCTATTACTATCACTAATGAGCTGTTCTTTAACTGCATTTGGGCTAACTGCAAATATTAAAGTACATGGTGTCGTTATTGCTGCTCCTTGTGAAGTCGAAAAAAATAATTATTTAATTGATTTGAAAAAAATTAATATTTGGAATATCAAAGATACGCAGAAATCTCCGTGGGTTAATTTTTCCGTGAAGCTAAAAAATTGCCCTGTCGGTACCACTATAGCTGTAATGAAAATATCTGGCACTCCGGATGCAACAGTCACGGAACATTTTATTAATAATGGTACGGCGAAAAATGTGGCATTAAATTTAGCCAATACTACCAATAAAACAACAATAAAAAATGGTGATACGATTACTGCGAATGTTAATACACAAACACGAAATGTTGAAATTCCATTATCGGCAAGAGTATCCGGTTATGGCAATGGAATGATTGCAGGTTCTTTTAAAAGCCACTTAGAATTCACATTTACTTATCAATAATCAAATATAATTTCTTATTATAATCACACACACCTTAATAGGAGATAATGATATGCCTAGCCACTACCCTATCTCAAAAATAATTGGCAATAAAATCACTTATTATCGAAAAATGAAAGGAATGACATTAGAGAATTTATCTAAAGTAGTAGGAGTGAGTGAACAACAGCAATCACGCTATGAGCGTGGTATTAATCGAATTAATATTGATAGGCTTTATCATTACTCTAAGATATTTGAAATTGATATTATAGATTTTTTTATTTTCAATTCTAGGGAGATCAATGAGATTGAGCATGCAAAAGAAAAATATTTAAATAAAAAAGTAAATTTTAAGGATTTTTTATGACTAAAAAGAAAATATTACTGATAATAATAGGTTCAGTTTTTGCTTATTCTGCGTATACACAAGCGGCCTGTATTCAAAACCCGAACTTACGAAATGTTGTGGTTAATGTACCTACGAAAACCTATTCATTACAATATGACGATACAGGAGCACGAGACCTCGATACTATTCGAGTCAATTTTAAAGGCTCACAAGTCAATACATTTTCAGGCCCAAAAAGTAATGGCCAATGCGGTGATGCCTATTTACATGCTGATTATGTGAATGGTTGGGTACCAAACGGTAATAAAATTGCAGCCAGTAATATACCGGGCATCAGCATTCAAGTAAAAGCAACGGAAATTGGTTTCTTGAACACACGTTATGGACCACCAACATTAGCTAACCCAGCTGCTTGGGGTATTCCTAACCCATATTGGACTATTACTATCAAAAAAACAGGACAAGTCACACAGGGCGGAAATTTAAAGGCAGGGCATGTGGGAAGACTAACACAGCGTAACCCTGCACCACATAACAGTACGTGGAATTTAACATCGTTGAATATTCCAGCAGGTGCAATCAAAATTAATGTATTAAAGTGTTCGACAAAAGCGAATAGTTATACGGTTAATTTGGGAACTTGGTACGATACTCAATTTAAAGCAATTGGTACGACTAGCAATAGTGTCAATATACCCATTACATTAAGCTGTGCTGCTGGCACTAATCTAAAAGTGACAGTGACAAGTAGTGCTGGGTATGTTGATACTAATACAGGGAAAATTAAACTGTCAGGACAAGGGCAAGCGACCGGAATCGCCATTCAATTATTAGATAGAAACAGCAACCCAATAAAGCTTAATTCAAAGTTTACTTTGCAAAATAATGTTGCAGGTGGCGACTATATTTTTAATTGGAAAGCTCGATATATTAAAACTGCTAATAATATAACCGCAGGAGCCGCAAATTCAACAGCGTCAGTTAATATAAGATATGAATAAATAACACTCAACATCAATCATAAAAAGAGGTTAATTTACCTACAATTTGATTTTTATTGCTAACATCGAAAAATATCATCGAACAATTGATAAATAGCAAATTTACTATTTAATAAAAATGGTTAATATAGATATATAATCTTTACATAGTGTCTAGTTAGCAATAAAAAATATAATTTTAGGAGTCTATATGTCTTATTCAACATCTCACCTAATTGGTAAAAAAATACTTTTTTATCGAAAAACGAATGGGCTTTCAATTAATGAACTATCAGAGGTTATTGGCATCAGCCCACAACAGCAATCACGATATGAAAGAGGTATAAATAGAATAACGTTAGATAGACTGTTCCAGTATGCAACATATTTTGAGATTGATATTCAATCATTTTTTCAATCTATTGATATTTAATAAATTAAGTAATAATACATAACACTAGAAAAACAAATTACATTAATAATATTTAATTATATTCACATTACAATATTAAATAAGTTAGAGAGAACATTATGAAACGAAAAATATCTAAATCTGTCGGTTTAAAAATAAGGTCATTAAGAGAAAGTCACGGAATGAGTGGTAAAGAATTAAGCATGTTATTAGGTATTAGCCAACAACATCAATCACGCTATGAAAATGGTGAGGTTAATATTCATGTCGATACCATTTACCAATTGGCACAAATATTTAATGTTTCACCAACCTATTTCTTTACTACAGCCGTCACAGAGATTAATAGTACAGAGCTCCCTATTAGCAAAAAGAATTATTTCTCGGCTGAAGCTCTGGTATTTTAACTTCTAAAGATGAGCATTATATTATGCTAGTAAATTAAATCTCGGTGCTATTTCTATTTATAGTATAGCACCGACTTATTGTTCTTTTTTAGATTCATCCACCAACCAATTATGAAATATCGCCATCGCCGGTGTCATAGCTCTCGATTTTAAACGACTTAGCCAATATCCACCTAAAGTCACAGAGATATTAAAAGGTTGAACTAATGTTCCAGCACTTAATTCATGGTTGAACATGCAACTTGGCACCAACGCTACACCGTCGGTTAATAGCGCGGCTTCAACCATCAAACGCGATGAATCAAATACAGGCCCTTTGACGCGCCATGGTTCCACTTCTGCGGCTAAAAACCATTTCTCCCATTCGTCTTTACGATATGAACGCATTAACTGGTGAGATTTTAAATCTAATGGATGTTTCAGCTGATTCGCAACTTTCTCTGAACAAAGCACAGTATGCGCAGTAGAAAATAGTGGTGTATTTTCTACTAGTGGCCATAATCCTTCACCAAAACGAATAGCAAAATCAACGCCTTCAGCAGCTAAATTTACTACATTGTTATGGGTCATAATGCGTAAATCAATATAGGGATATCGTTCAGAGAATTGCGTTAACCTTGGTAATAACCAACCCACCGCAAATGTACCGACCACTGAAATACTTAAAGCTTCTCTATAATGGCCATCCTCAAATTGCAGTAATAGTGACTCTATTTGGTCAAAAGAGCGGCTCAATACGGGCAGCAAGGCAAAGCCTTCTTCGGTTAATGCCAACCCTCTAGGTAAGCGAATGAACAGTTCTAGTCCCAATTGCTCCTCTAACAGCCTAACTTGTTGACTGACAGCGGCCTGAGTGACATTCAATTCTATTCCGGCTCGTGTAAAGCTTAAATGCCGTGCGGAAGCTTCAAATGCCCTAAGTGCATTGAGGGGTAGCCGATGACGATAATTTTCTGCCATAAGATTTTCTTTTACCTCATCGAATTTTATATCGTTTTAAATAATGCTTGAAAGCATGCATACTATTTTTTAACCACGGACTACCCGCTGAAAACCGTATATTAAAGCACTTTACACTTGCTATGAAGTGCTTTCCTGTTCCTGTCAGCAATAACTTAAACTTGTACTTATTGGAATAACTCTATGAAAAATCTTTTTCGTCAGGGGCGAATTTTTGTCGCTCTCAGTGTGGCATTAACGACACTATCCACCCATGCATTCACACAAAAAGATGTCGATAATATAATTAAACCTCTAATGGAACAAAAGCAGATCCCCGGAATGTCTGTAGCCATTTCTGTTGATGGAAAACACTATATTTATCACTATGGTGTGCAGTCTAAGCAAAGTTCAGTCCCTGTCAGTGATGAGACTTTATTTGAGATTGGCTCTTTATCTAAAACCTTTACTGCTACACTCGCAGCCTATGCACAAAACCAAGGAAAACTCGATTTTTCGCAAAAGGTAAGCCACTATCTTCCTGAATTAAAAGGGTCTGCTTTCGACCAAGTGACAGTAATGAACTTGGCTACACACACTTCGGGTTTATCGTTATTTGTGCCTGATAGTATTACGAATTCAGCGGAATTAATCCGTTATTACCAGCAGTGGAAACCGACCAAAGCCATTGGGCAATATCGCTCTTATTCAAATCTTGGTGTGGGATTACTCGGTATCGTTACAGCAAAACAACTCAAAATGCCATTTGAACAAGCGATGGAAAAATTGATGTTGCCTGCACTTGGATTAAAACATACTTATATTCATGTGCCTAAAAACCAACAGAAAAATTATGCCCAAGGTTATAATAAGAACGATCAACCCGTTCGTGTGACACCACAAATTTTAGATGCTGAATCTTATGGTTTAAAATCTAATGCTAAAGATCTAATTCGCTTCTTAGATATTAATATGCAAACGAAGAAAGTAGCAAAACCGTGGCAGGAAGCCGTAGAGAACACACATACGGGGTTCTACATGACCGATTCATTTATGCAAGATATGATGTGGGAAAGCTATTCATGGCCAGTATCTCTTGCTCAATTACAGCAAGGTAATCGAGATGAAATGGCGCTCACACCGCAAAAAGTTGAAGCTATCCATCCTGTAATGCCACCTGAAACTCAGGCTTTTTACAATAAAACAGGTTCAACCAATGGTTTTGCAGCCTATGCGGCATTTATTCCTGAAGACCGAATCGCGGTGGTGATTTTGTCCAACAAATGGTATCCAATCCCTGACCGCATTACCGCGACTTATCAATTAATTGAAAAAATTAATGAATAGATTTCTGACTAAGATAAGATGCTCTAAATAGTTCGTTCTGTCGCTAGGCGTCGAAATGAAGACAGCGCGGGGAGCATACAC
>NZ_JAMPNG010000031.1:0-24801 GCF_028479245.1 Providencia sp. PROV223 | reverse complement strand
CCTTCAAAATTACACAACCTTTTTTTTAAAAAAAAACTCCGTTTGCAGATAAAATAGCCATCTTGTGCTTTTTCACTGCATAACGATTATAAAAGAAGCGACTTCATGCCTATAATTCTAACTTTAGCAGCCTACTTGGCTCATAAATTCATAATGAATTAGCGAGTTATTTAACTGCCATCCTTTATTTCTTTTTATGGTTATCACTATGAACACACTTTTACGCCCTTATTTAGATATTTATCCTTCTATTAATGCACGCGTTTTCATTGACCCATCTTCTGTTGTAATTGGAGATGTTCGCATAGCTGATGATGTCAGTATTTGGCCTCTCAGTGTTTTGCGTGGTGATGTTAACTATATCTCTATTGGCGCACGCACCAATATCCAAGATGGCTCAGTACTACATGTCACACATAAATCTGCCAGTAACCCTGAGGGGAACCCGTTAATTATCGGAGAAGATGTCACCATTGGCCATAAAGTCATGTTACATGGTTGCACTATAGGGAATAGAGTACTGGTTGGAATGGGCTCAATTGTCATTGATGGGGCTATAGTCGAAGATGACGTTATTATCGGAGCTAACAGTTTAGTGACTCAAGGAAAAAGGCTCGAGTCTGGTTACTTATATACAGGGAGCCCAGCAAAAGCCATCCGAAAATTGACTGATGCTGAGTTAGGTCATCTACGTTATTCAGCAAATAACTATGTTGAATGGAAAAATAACTATTTAGCCTCTGATAATACGTAAAGCCCATCTTCGCCATCGAGGCCTTGTTCAATCAAGGCTTCAAACTCTTCTTCGATATCCCATCGATACTGCTGAAATAACCTCAGAGGTGTTTCTTCTTGACCATAGCGTTGAAATAGCAATGACTGAGGGATTGCACATTCGGCAAGCATTCCGCTAATCAACACAGGAAAGCGTACTTGCTTGGATAGCTCATCCCACTCTTCTCTATCCGGAAATTGAATTTGCTGATTCACCCTTTCAATTCCTTATATAAAGCAGATAAAACAGGTGTAATTTCAGGAAGAACGCCATGCCATAGCTTAAAAGAAAATGCAGCTTGTCCTACAAGCATACCTAAGCCATCCGCTATCTTAGTCACTTGGTGTTGAGCCGCAAATTTAAGGAAAGGAGTTAATGACGATTGATAAAACATGTCATAACATGCAACTTGATGATTAAATACATTTGGATCAATTGCAGGAACTTCTCCATTCACACCAGATGAAGTCGCATTGATGATCAGATCAAAATCAGCAGATACGATCTGCGAGATCTCCTTCCCACATATTTTCCCTAGCGCTGAAAATTCGTTAACTAATAATACAACCTTAGAAAAAGTTCTATTTGTTAAAGTGATATCACAGCCATATTCTAAAAGTGGCAATAATGCTCCACGTGTTGCACCACCAGCACCAACTATTAATATTCGGCTACTTGGATGTACAAAATTCAAACGCTGTAAATCTAACAAAAGCCCCATTCCATCTGTGTTGTCTCCCAGCAATCGATGATCATCAAGCTTCATGACCGTATTAACTGCACCACAAGTTTGAGCTCTCGCTGTTAATTCAGAAACAGCATGAAAGGCGCGCTCCTTAAATGGCAATGTAATGTTTGCGCCCTTTCCACCTTGTGAAAAAAACTCTATTAAGCTTTGTTCGAAACCCTCTACTGGTGCTAGGATTTTTTCATATTTCAGTGAAATACCTGTTTGCTCTGCAAACATTTTATGTATAACAGGTGATTTACTGTGTTGAATTGGATTGCCAAAAACCGCAAACATTTCCATCAATATTATCCTTTACGATATAGTTGCCCTGTTTTTGCGTCTCTTATTTCAGAAGGATTTTGGCGGCCACCCACTGTTCCATCAAGGACAGGAACACTTCCTTTAAATTGAGCAATTACTTCTTCTGTTGTTCTACAAGGCTCTAAACCACTTAAATTTGCACTTGTAGACACTAAAGGTTTGCCATAATGACGGCATAAGCTTTTTACTAATTCATGGTCTGTGACTCTCACTGCGATGGTGTCAAACCGGCCAGTCAACCATTTTGGCGTCGTTGTTTTTGCGGGGATAACCCATGTTACTGGCCCTGGCCATGTTGCAAACATCGCTTGTTTCTGATCTTCCGTTAACTGCTCATCATCTATATAGTCTTTTAATTGTTCATAGCTATCAGCAATAAGGATTAATCCTTTTTCCCAAGGGCGTTGCTTCAATTCTAACAACTTATGTACTGCCTTTTCACTATCTGGGTCACAGCCTAAACCAAATACGGCTTCTGTTGGGTAGGCAATAACCTCCTCGTGTTGTAATGAACTTATGATACTTTCAATTGCAGGTGTAGATATATTTGACATAGTTTTAACTCATTATTCTTCTTGTTGCTTACCGCAGCGTTTGCTGGCACAAAATAATCTTACTCCCTGTCCCCCCCTTTTTTCCATAAGTAATGGATATTCACAATACTTACATTTACCAGTAATAGGCTTATTATTTAATATAAACTGACAGTTAGGATAATTATCACAAGCATAAAAAGTCTTACCGAAACGCGATTTTCTCTGTAATAAATTCCCTGTTTGGCATTGCGGGCAAGAAATTTTAGTTTCATCCGGCTTATCAATTAGCTCAATATGTTCACATTCAGGATAATTACTACAACCAATAAACATGCCAAATCGGCCTTGCTTCAGCACTAAGTCATGGCTACATTTAGGACAATGTTGACCACTTAATACTTTAATAATATGACTTTCTACTGTAGGCCTTAGCGGCCTCATATAATGACATTGTGGATAACTTGAACAACCTAAAAAAGGCCCATGTGAACTATTGCGGATAACAAGCAAGGAATCGCATTCTGGACAATGTTCATTTTTCTCTGTATCGAAGGGCAGTTGTTTAGACATGTTTTTCTCTACTGTTGCTTTTAACTAAGTGACTCTGGTATACCCACCAGCCCCCGAGCTAACTACTCCATTGATTTCCATCTCAGTTAATATGGTAATTATTTGAGTAACAGGAATTTGGGTCTGTTCTGCAATGACATCTACTGGTGTCGCTTGGTACCCCACCATACCTAAAATTTTATTTTCTACCACACTAAACTCAAGTGGTACCTTTTCTATAGGCAATTCTGTTTGTATCCAATTTAACCCATCACTGATATGTTGCAAAACATCTTCAGGTTCAGCTAATAGATAAGCTCCTTGCTGCAATAGCCAATGGTTACCATGGAATGCCGAATTACCCAATGGAGCAGGCAATGTAAATAAGTCACGGTTTTGCTCTAATGCATATCTAGCAGTTATTAATGATCCACTTTTCATTCCAGCTTCAATGACAACAACTGCTTTACTTAACCCACTAATAATACGGTTTCTCTTGGGAAATTGCTTAGGTAATGGTGGTACATCCGGCCAATATTCTGAAATCAACGCACCATAATTTTTAATCTTTTCAGCTAATTCAGCATGTTGACGCGGGTAAATATTTGCTAATCCGCTACCTAAAACCGCAATTGTTTCACCTCTATTATCTAGAGCTGCTTTATGGCTTATACCGTCGATACCTAATGCAAGCCCACTAGTGATGGTTATACCATGGTGAACAAAGCTCTTTACAAACAGGTTAGTCCATATTCTGCCATATTCACTTGCTCTACGACTGCCAACTATAGCAATTTGTGGCGCTACCAATAATTCACTTTTTCCCACAACAAATAATAAAAGAGGAGGACTGTAGATTTGCTTTAATAAAAAAGGGTAATGGGAATCACAGTAAGTAATCATTTGATGATGTTTATCTGAAAGCCATGCTTGTACTTTTTCTAGCCGGTGCATAGAGACATTCATAAATTGTAATTGCTGTATTTCATTCAAACCATGATGGTGTAAAGCCTGATAGCTAATTTTATTTAGTTGTTTTAGCTCATTAATTATTCTTACTGCATTCAGGGGCAATAGCCTTTTAACTTGAGACATCCTTAACCAAATTTCTTGGGTATCCATTATTGTCATCCTGACTCATTAACAAATAGGTTCTTCAGTGAACAAATCATAACCAATACTGTCAATATGAAAGAGAAATGTCTAGAATAGTCATTAATTCCCATTCACATTTTGGAAACCGCTCGAAAAATTTATGTCAGTCTTAAACGTATTACATTATCCAGACGAACGCTTACGCACAATTGCTAAGCCAGTAGACAAAGTTGATGCTTCTATACAGCGTATCGTTGATGATATGTTCGATACCATGTATGAAGAAGAAGGCATTGGCCTTGCAGCAACTCAAGTCGATATCCACCAACGAATCATCGTCATTGATGTGTCGGAAACTCGTGATGAGCGCTTAGTTCTTATTAACCCTGAATTGTTAGATAAATCTGGGGAAACAGGTATCGAAGAAGGTTGCTTGTCTATTCCGGAACAACATGGCTTCGTCCCTCGTGCTGAGCAGGTAAAAGTTCGTGCACTAAATTATAACGGCGAGTCTTTTGAACTAGAGGCTGATGGTTTATTAGCTATCTGTATCCAACATGAAATGGACCACCTTGTTGGTAAGCTATTTGTTGACTATTTATCGCCTTTAAAACGTCAGCGCATCCGCCAGAAAGTTGAAAAACTAGACAGACTAAGAGCAAAAGAAGCCAAGAATAGCTAGTTCGCTAAATATAAATAGGGAAATTAACGTGTCAGAGCCATTGAAAATTATTTTTGCAGGTACACCAGATTTTGCGGCCAAACACTTAGCTGCTCTCTTAGGTACCAGGCACCAAATCGTAGGCGTTCTCACTCGCCATGATAAACCTGCGGGGAGAGGTAAAAAGTTAACACCAAGCCCTGTCAAGGTTCTCGCTGAAGAAAACCAACTCCCTGTTTTTCAACCAATATCTCTTAGAGATAGCGAAAACCAGCAGTGGATAAAAGACCAAAATGCGGACTTAATGATAGTTGTTGCTTATGGATTGATTTTACCGCAAGCCGTTCTTGATATTCCTCGCTTAGGTTGCTTGAATGTTCACGGCTCTTTGTTACCTCGCTGGAGAGGAGCAGCACCAATTCAACGTTCTATTTGGGCTGGTGATACTGAAACGGGTGTGACTATTATGCAAATGGACGCAGGTTTAGATACTGGAGACATGCTTTACAAAGCAATTTGTCCAATTAGCGCTAGTGATACGAGCGCCTCGTTATATGATAAATTAGCAATAACAGGCCCTGAAGCATTAATTCATACTGTTGAGATGTTATCCGCAGGTCAATGCGTTGGTGAGAAACAAGACGATTCATTAGCAAATTATGCTGAAAAATTATCGAAAGAGGAAGCTCGCATTAATTGGCAAGATGATGCTGTACATATTGAGCGTTGTATTCGTGCTTTCAATCCTTGGCCAATGAGTTATTTCATGGTTGAAGAGCAACTCATTAAAGTTTGGCAAGCTGAAGTATTCACCGACGAACATGACAAGCAACCAGGAACAATTATTAGCGCTGATAAAAAAGGTATATGTATCGCCACAGGAAATGGCATACTAAATATTACTCAGCTACAACCGCCTGGCAAAAAAGCAATGAGTGCACAAGATATCCTAAACTCTCGTCGCGAATGGTTTACTCCAGAGCAAATTCTAGCATAACGAACTTGTAAACTGCCTGATACCTTCAGGCAGTTTTATTTCAGTCACTAATATATTCATCTTCACCATATGAAAAACACATATAATTTGCGTAGTATCGCGGCAACAGCAATTAATCAAGTCCTTGATAACGGACAATCACTAAGCACTGTATTGCCTGACTTACAACGCAATATCAATGATAAAGATAAAGCTTTATTACAAGAAATTTGCTTTGGCGTTTTACGTTATTTACCTAAGCTTGAATGGTTTATTAGTCAGCTAATGGAAAAACCATTAACTGGTAAACAAAGAACCCTGCATTACTTAATTATGGTAGGTATCTATCAGCTACTTTATACTCGCATTCCGCCTCATGCTGCATTAGCAGAAACAGTAAATGGAGCAGTAGCACTGAAAAAACCCCAATTAAAAGGGCTTATTAATGGCGTGTTGCGTTCATTTCAACGCCAACAAGTACAATTAGAAGAAAGAATTACTAACAACACTAGCCAATATTTACATCCAAGCTGGTTATTAAAACGCCTACAAACAGCCTATCCAGATGATTGGCAATCTATTATTGAAGCAAATAACCAACGCCCACCTATGTGGTTAAGAGTAAATTCTCAGCATCACACAGCTACACAATATCTTAATTTATTAGAGCAATCTGAGATAACCGCACATTTGCACTCTTCACATCCAAATGCTATCCGCTTAGATGAACCTACAGCTGTTTCTCGTCTTCCGGGCTTTGAAGATGGTTGGTCAACAGTACAAGATGTTTCAGCTCAAGGCTGTGCTGAATTACTAGAACCTCAAAATGGGGAAAATATTTTAGATTTATGTGCAGCACCAGGTGGAAAAACAACCCATATTTTAGAGTTAGCCCCTAAGGCTAATGTTATTGCTGTAGACATAGATGAATCACGCCTTAAAAGAGTGAAAGAAAATTTAATTCGTCTAAAGCAACATGCTGTTGTTATACAAGGAGACGGAACACAGCCTGAAACATGGGCTCAAGGTCAGCAATTTGATCGTATTTTGCTTGATGCTCCTTGTTCCGCAACAGGCGTTATTCGACGTCATCCTGATATTAAATGGCTACGTCGTGATTCAGACATAAATGAATTAGCGCAACTACAATCTCAAATTCTCGAAGCTATCTGGCCTTATTTAAAACCAGGCGGCACACTGGTCTATGCGACTTGTTCAATTATGCCCGAAGAAAACGGAAAACAAATACACAATTTCCTATCTAAACATAATGATGCCTGTCTAAATGACGGAACTGATGCTGGATTACAAATATTACCCAGTACTAATGGCGGTGATGGTTTCTTTTATGCACGCTTAGTCAAAAAAGTGTAGGAAATGGTAGCCAGCTCTCTGATATAGGAATATGTAATGAAGATCATTATTCTAGGTGCTGGGCAAGTTGGCGGCACGCTTGCTGAAAATTTAGTTGATGAGAACAATGATATTACCGTCGTCGATACCGATGCTGATCGCTTACGTCAATTACAGGATCAATTCGATCTGCGAGTGGTAAATGGCCATGGTTCTCATCCCCGGGTACTTCGAGATGCAGGTGCAGAAGATGCAGATATGTTAGTAGCAGTGACCAATTCCGATGAAACTAACATGATTGCTTGCCAGATTGCCTATAGCCTATTTAATACCCCAAATAAAATAGCGCGTATCAGGGCAACTGAATATATCCGTGAAGCCGACAAATTGTTCCTGCCTGAACAAATCCCGATTGACTACTTAATATCGCCAGAACAATTAGTTATCGATTATATCTATAAATTAATTCAATACCCTGGTGCTCTTCAAGTTGTAAACTTTGCAGAAGGCAAAGTCAGTATTGTTGCTGTAAAAGCTTATTACGGCGGTTCCCTCGTGGGTAATGCATTATCGAGTTTACGCGAACATATGCCACATATTGATACTCGCGTTGTCGCTATTTTCCGCCAAGATAGGCCTATCCGGCCTCAAGGCTCAACAATCATTGAAGCGGGAGACGAAGTTTTTTTTGTTGCTTCTACACAACATATCCGAGCTGTAATGAGTGAGCTGCAAAGGTTAGAAAAGCCATACAAACGTTTGATGATAGTTGGTGGTGGCAACGTTGGAGCTGGTCTAGCAAGACGACTAGAAAAAGATTACAGCGTGAAACTTATTGAACGCAACCAGAAGCGTGCAACAGAACTTGCTGAGCTACTGCATGATACAATTGTGTTTTATGGAGATGCATCTGACCAAGAGTTACTCACTGAAGAGCACATTGAGCAAATGGATGTTTTTATTGCCCTAACAAATGATGATGAAGCTAATATTATGTCTGCTATGTTAGCTAAAAAAATGGGGGCTAAAAAAGCAATGGTACTTATACAACGCTCTGCATACGTTGAACTTGTTCAAGGTGGGGTCATTGACATTGCAATTTCACCTCAACAAGCAACTATTTCCGCTTTACTAAGCCATGTCAGAAAAGCAGATATCGTCAATGTATCATCTTTAAGAAGAGGTGTTGCGGAAGCTATTGAGGCAATTGCACACGGTGATGAAAATACGTCAAAAGTTGTTGGTAAAAAAATATCTGAAATTAAACTTCCTCCAGGAACTATTATTGGTGCGATTGTCCGAGAAGAAGAAGTCATTATAGCTAGTGATTACCATATTATTGAACAAGGTGACCATGTCATTATGTTTATTACAGATAAAAAGTATGTACCTGAAGTTGAAAAATTATTTCAACCGAGTCCATTCTTCTTATAAAAATAAAAATAGTAAATATTTGCAGCTTAATAATTCTAGCGACTATAATTTGTTAACCTAATACATGTTTTGTTTCAATTGAGTTATTTATTAAGGGGTCGTCTAATGAGCTTTTTAAAAGATTTCCGCGAATTTGCCATGAAAGGTAATGTAGTGGATATGGCAGTCGGTATTATTATTGGTGCCGCATTTGGTAAAATTGTATCTTCATTAGTTGCTGATGTCATCATGCCTCCGCTAGGGTTACTAATCGGTGGTGTTGATTTCAAATCATTTAGCATCGTACTGAAAGAAGCACAAGGTGATTTACCCGCAGTTGTACTAAATTATGGAATGTTTATACAAACTGTTTTTGACTTTGTTATTGTTGCCTTTGCTATCTTTATGGCAATTAAAGTTATGAATAAAGTTCGCCGCGAAAAAGAAGCAGCACCAGCAGAGCCTGCACCACCGTCTAAAGAAGAAGTTCTATTATCAGAAATTCGTGATCTTTTGAAAGAACAAAATAAAAAATAACTAAAAGGCCAGTGGTAATACGTCAATAAACCTATTACCACTGGCCTCCCAGTTAACTGAATTCTTATTTTTTCCTTTTCTTGTGTAACTACCTTTCCCTTTTTTATTTTTTTCAACTCTTTGACGAAATAGTGGATCATGGAGTAATGCTTCAATCGCATTATCTTTAATCTCACCACGTTTATGTTGATATTTACTCATGATATACCTTCATATAGTTAGCTGATTATATAATTAATAAACTTTAGATGCGCCTTTTTCTAATATTTCCATAATAGAGCAATACGTTGTCGCATGTTCTTCACCACAACATGCTGAACTTAACATCTTCAACGAATCGCGCATAATAATAAGCTCTTGTATCTTTTTTTCAACTTCAAGTAATCTAAGATCTACAATCTGTTTAGATTCCTGACAAGTATGATGTTCAGGATCAACTCGTATTGAAAGTAACTCAGTAATAGCTTCTAAAGTAAAGCCTAACTGTTTTGCATAACGAATAAAACGCAAACGCTGCAGGTCATGCTCAGTAAATAACCTATACCCACCTTCAGTTCTTTCTTTGTGTTCCATCAAACCTTGTTTTTCATAAAAACGAATTGTATCAGGCGTCACATCTGCAAGCCTAGCAATTTCACCTATCTTATACATGCTCATAACACTTACCTGTAAATATGGGTTAATCACAAAAAATTCAAGGGAACAAACCTATTAGGAAGACAAGAATAGCAGGTACAAAAAAACCGGGCAAATATACCCGGTTTTCTTGAAAGCGACGACAGATTACTCTGCAGCTGCTTCTTGAGACTCAACAGCACGGTCAACAAGCTCGATGTAAGCCATCGGAGCGTTGTCACCTGTACGGTAGCCACACTTAAGAATACGAGTGTAACCACCTGCACGAGCTGCGAAACGAGGTCCCAGTTCATTAAATAATTTTGCAACGATCTCGTTATCACGAGTACGTGCGAATGCCAGACGACGATTAGCTACGCTGTCGGTCTTGGCAAGAGTAATCAGCGGCTCAACGACGCGACGCAGTTCTTTCGCTTTAGGCAGAGTCGTCTTGATGATTTCATGACGAACTAAAGAACCTGCCATGTTACGGAACATAGCTTGGCGGTGGCTGCTGTTGCGGTTCAATTGACGACCACTCTTACGATGGCGCATGACCTTATCCTTCTCAGTAAAACCTTAACCTGTGATCTTAATCATCAGCAATACTTGCTGGTGGCCAATTTTCTAAGCGCATGCCCAGAGAAAGACCACGAGATGCCAAGACGTCCTTAATTTCAGTAAGAGATTTCTTACCAAGATTCGGAGTTTTAAGCAACTCAACTTCTGTACGCTGTACCAGATCACCGATGTAGTGGATAGCTTCTGCTTTGAGGCAGTTAGCAGAGCGGACAGTCAATTCCAGATCGTCAACTGGGCGCAATAAGATAGGATCGAATTCTGGTTTTTCTTCTTTAACTTCAGGCTGACGTACATCACGTAAGTCAACAAAAGCTTCAAGTTGTTCAGCCAGAATGGTTGCCGCACGGCGAATCGCCTCTTCAGGATCGATTGTACCGTTAGTTTCCATTTCAATAACTAACTTATCCAAGTCTGTACGTTGCTCAACACGAGCTGCTTCAACATTGTAGGCTATACGCTCTACTGGGCTGTAGCAAGCATCGACTAACAAACGACCGATTGGGCGCTCATCTTCTTCCGAATGAACTCGGGCAGAAGCCGGCACATAACCACGACCACGCTGTACTTTAATTCGCATATTAATAGATGCGCTTTCGTCAGTCAGGTGGCAGATGACGTGCTGTGGCTTGACGATTTCGACATCACCATCATGGATGATGTCGGCTGCAGTCACAGGGCCAATGCCAGATTTATTCAAGGTTAAAATAACTTCATCTTTCCCCTGAACTTTTACCGCCAGCCCTTTCAGGTTGAGGAGAATCTCCAGGATATCTTCCTGTACACCTTCTTTGGTGCTGTACTCATGCAGTACACCATCAATTTCAACCTCTGTCACCGCACAACCCGGCATAGACGAAAGCAGAATACGGCGCAGTGCGTTACCAAGAGTATGGCCAAAGCCACGCTCTAAAGGCTCAAGGGTCACCTTAGCGTGCGTCGAACTCACTTGCTCGATATCTACCAGGCGCGGTTTTAGAAACTCTGTCACAGAACCCTGCATTGTGTCCTCTCTTTGGTGCTAAGCTTTACTTGGAGTAAAGCTCGACGATCAGGTGTTCGTTAATGTCCGCAGACAAGTCAGTACGTTCAGGAATACGTTTGAACACACCTTCCATTTTAGCAGCATCAACTTCCAGCCAAGTTGGCTTCTCACGCTGTTCAGCCAGCTCTAAAGCAGCCTTAATACGAGACTGTTTTTTAGCTTTCTCACGAACGCTGATAACGTCATTCGGGGAAACCTGATAAGAAGCGATATTAACTACGCGACCATTTACCATGATAGCTTTGTGGCTAACCATTTGACGTGCTTCTGCGCGAGTTGCGCCAAAGCCCATACGGTAAACGACGTTATCAAGACGACCTTCAAGCAAAGTCAGCAGGTTTTCACCTGTGTTGCCTTTCAGACGTGTTGCTTCTTTGTAATAGTTACGGAATTGACGTTCCAGAACACCGAACATACGACGAACTTTTTGTTTTTCACGTAACTGGACACCATAGTCAGACAGACGCGGTTTACGCGCACCGTGCTGGCCTGGAGCCTGTTCTAATTTACACTTGGTGTCAATCGCGCGAACACCAGACTTCAGAAAGAGGTCTGTTCCTTCGCGACGGCTCAGCTTGAGCTTAGGACCCAAATATCTAGCCATTTTCTTTCTCCAACAGTCCTAAAAAAAACGAAACGTATTTAAACGCGACGTTTTTTCGGTGGGCGACAACCGTTATGAGGGATAGGAGTCACATCAGTAATATTAGTGATGCGGAAACCAGCGGCGTTCAGAGCACGAATTGTTGATTCGCGACCCGGACCCGGTCCCTTAACCATAACTTCCAGGTTTTTGATTCCGTATTCTTTCACAGCTTCTGCGCAACGCTCTGCTGCAACCTGAGCTGCGAACGGAGTAGATTTGCGAGAACCACGGAAACCGGAACCACCGGCAGTTGCCCAACCTAATGCGTTACCTTGACGGTCAGTAATAGTAACGATTGTGTTGTTGAAAGAAGCATGGATATGAGCCACACCGTCTGAGACTTGTTTTCTTACACGCTTACGTGCACGAATTGGTGCTTTTGCCATTATTCAATACCCCGACTTATTTCTTGATCGGCTTACGCGGACCCTTACGGGTACGAGCGTTAGTCTTAGTACGCTGTCCGCGCACAGGAAGACCACGACGATGACGTAAACCACGGTAACATCCAAGGTCCATCAGACGCTTGATGCTCAGGGTAATTTCACGACGTAAGTCACCTTCTACAACGTATTTAGCAACTTCGTCACGCAGCTTGTCGATTTGTTCTTCAGACAGCTCACTGATCTTAACATTTTCAGCAATACCTGTTGCTTCACAGATAGCCTGTGAGCGGGTCTTACCGATACCGAAAATCGATGTTAAAGCGATTACAGTATGTTTATGATCAGGAATGTTAATGCCTGCTATACGGGCCACTATGCACTCCTAAGTTAAAATATACATTACTGTGCTGAAAAGCCCGTTTTCAGGATACTCAAACAATAATGTATCTTAGATAAAAAAGATTGGCTGGCTAATTTAGCCAGCTCAACCCAACTTTGCAAGAAAAAAATGCTTTTTCTTAACCTTGACGTTGTTTATGTCTTGGTTCAACACTACAAATTACACGAACGCTACCATTGCGACGGATAATTTTGCAGTTACGGCATAATTTCTTGACGGAAGCACGAACTTTCATTTTTACTCTCCGTAACTTCTAAGCAAACCATAATCACACTAAGTGATTACTTACCTTTCAGGTTTGCTTTCTTCAATGCAGACTCATACTGACTTGACATCATTAGAGTTTGCACTTGAGCCATAAAGTCCATGATAACGACAACCACGATTAAGAGGGAAGTACCACCAAAGTAAAAAGGTACTTTCATTGCGTCACGCATGAACTCCGGGATTAGGCAGATGAAGGTAATATATAATGCGCCAACTAATGTTAAACGAGTCATTACCTTATCAATGTACTTGGCCGTTTGCTCTCCCGGACGAATTCCTGGTACAAATGCACCGGACTTCTTCAGGTTATCTGCTGTTTCTCTTGGGTTGAAAACCAACGCCGTATAGAAGAAACAGAAGAAGATGATCGCAGATGCATAAAGTAACACATATAACGGTTGACCAGGCTGCAAATACATAGAAATTGTAGTCAGCCAGTCCCAGCCAGTTCCATCACCAAACCAAGAAGCTATTGTACCCGGGAATAGTATGATACTGGAAGCAAAAATTGCAGGAATTACACCCGCCATATTCACTTTTAACGGTAAATGCGTACTTTGTGCTGCATAAACACGGCGCCCTTGCTGACGTTTAGCGTAATTAACGACAATACGACGTTGACCACGTTCCATAAACACAACAAAGAAAGTAACCGCGAATACTAACACCGCAACCAACAGCAACAGGAGGAAGTGCAGATCGCCTTGCCGAGCTTGCTCGATGGTATGGCCAATAGCCGGCGGTAACCCCGCAACAATACCAGCGAAGATAATGATAGAAATACCGTTACCGATACCTCTTTCAGTTATCTGCTCACCTAACCACATTAGGAACATAGTCCCTGTGACTAAGCTAACAACTGCCGTAAAGTAGAACGGGAGGCCTGGATCAATGACTAACCCTTGCATCCCTGGCATATTCGGTAGACCCATTGCAATACCAATAGATTGGAATATTGCTAATACCAGAGTACCCCAGCGAGTATATTGGCTTATCTTCCGACGACCTGCTTCTCCTTCCTTCTTGATCTCTGCTAATCGTGGATTAACCACTGATAATAATTGGATAATGATCGATGCCGAAATATACGGCATGATACCCAAAGCAAAGATAGAAGCACGGCTAAGAGCACCACCAGAGAACATGTTAAACATTTCAATGATGGTGCCTTGTTGCTGTTCGAGCAATTTGGCAAGCACAGTGGCATCAATACCAGGGATTGGAATAAAAGAACCAATTCGGAAAACAATTAGCGCACCAATTACAAACAAAAGTCTGCGTTTAAGTTCGCCAGCTCCACCCTTGGCACTTTGAAAATCTAATCCTGGTTGTTTAGCCATCTGTCACTTATTCCTCAATTTTACCGCCGGCAGCTTCGATTGCAGCGCGAGCACCTTTAGTAACACGAAGGCCACGTACAGTAACTGCACGGTTCACTTCGCCAGACAGAATAACCTTAGCATATTCAATCTGGATGCCAACAACGTTCGCGGCTTTCAGTGCGTTCAGATCAATAACATCGCCTTCAACAGCAGCAAAATCAGACAGACGAATCTCTGCAGTGATCATTGCTTTACGTGAAGTGAAGCCGAATTTCGGCAAACGACGGTATAAAGGCATCTGGCCACCTTCGAAACCACGACGTACGCCACCGCCAGAACGAGATTTCTGACCTTTGTGACCACGGCCGCCGGTTTTACCCAGACCAGAACCGATACCACGACCTACGCGTTTAGGCGCGTGCTTGGCACCTTCAGCCGGAGACAGAGTATTTAAACGCATCTCTTACTCCTCAACTTTAACCATGTAGGAAACCAAGTTGACCATACCACGTACAGCAGGAGTATCCTCGCGCTCTACTGTATGACCAATGCGACGCAGACCTAAACCGACCAGTGTTGCCTTATGCTTAGGCAGACGACCGATTGAACTGCGAACTTGTGTAATTTTAATAGTCTTAGCCATAGCCGATTACCCCAGAATTTCTTCGACGGATTTTCCACGCTTAGCTGCGACCATTTCTGGAGACTTCATGCTGTCTAAAGCATCCAGTGTTGCACGAACCACGTTGATTGGGTTTGTGGAACCATAGGTTTTAGCCAGTACGTTGCGAACTCCAGCTACTTCTAAAACAGCACGCATTGCACCGCCGGCAATGATACCGGTACCTTCGTGAGCAGGTTGCATAAACACACGAGAACCAGTGTGTGTACCTTTCACAGGGTGGAACAATGTGCCGTTGTTTAGAGCAACGGTTTTCATACTGCGACGGGCTTTTTCCATCGCTTTCTGGATTGCTGCCGGAACTTCGCGCGCTTTGCCGTAGCCAAAACCAACGCGACCGTTACCATCACCAACTACAGTCAGTGCGGTAAAGCTGAAAATACGGCCACCTTTAACGGTTTTTGCTACGCGGTTTACCGCGATCAGCTTTTCCTGCAGTTCGCCAGCTTGTTTCTCGATGTGAGCCATCTTACACCTCTACCTTAGAACTGAAGGCCAGCTTCACGGGCAGCATCTGCCAGTGCCTGGACTCTACCATGATATTGGAAACCAGAACGGTCAAAAGCAACAACAGTGATGCCTTTTTCCAGTGCGCGTTCAGCAACTAATTTACCAACAATTGCTGCTGCGTCTTTGTTTCCAGTAAACTTAACTTGTTCATTGATAGCTTTTTCTGTAGTAGAAGCTGCAACCAATGTTTCAGAACCGTTTGGTGCGATAACCTGCGCATAAATATGGCGTGGAGTACGATGTACCACCAGGCGAGTCGCACCCAATTCTTGGATCTTACGGCGTGCGCGGGTCGCACGACGGATACGAGCTGCTTTCTTATCCATAGTGTTACCTTACTTCTTCTTAGCCTCTTTGGTACGCACGATTTCATCGGCGTAACGAACACCTTTACCTTTGTAAGGTTCAGGACGACGGTAAGCACGCAGTTCTGCTGCAACTTGACCAATCACTTGCTTATCCGCACCTTTCAGTACGATTTCAGTTTGTGTTGGGCATTCAGCAGTAATGCCTGCTGGCAGTGCGTGTTCAACCGGATGCGAGAAACCTAAAGACAAGCTTACAGCATTGCCTTTGATTGCTGCACGGTAACCAACACCGACCAGTTGAAGCTTTTTAGTGAAGCCTTCGGTAACACCAACAACCATTGCATTACACAGTGAACGAGTAGTACCCGCTTGTGCCCATGCATCATCAAAACCTTCGCGTGGTGCGAAAGTCAGTTGATTGTCTTCGCTTTTAACTTCAACTGCATTATGGATAGTACGAGTAAGCTCGCCGTTTTTACCCTTAATCGAAATAACCTGACCGTTGAGTTTTACCTCTACGCCGGCAGGAATGACGACGGGTGCTTTTGCCACACGAGACATTCTTTCCTCCCGAATTAAGCTACGTAGCAGAGAATCTCGCCACCAAGACCAGCTTGGCGAGCTGCACGATCAGTCATGACACCTTTAGAGGTAGAAACAACAGCGATACCTAAACCAGCCATAACTTGTGGCAGCTCATCTTTTTTCTTATAGATGCGCAGACTTGGGCGGCTTACACGCTGAATGCTTTCTACAACAGCCTTACCTTGGAAATAACGTAAAGTCAGTTCCAGTTCTGGCTTGATGTCGCCTTCAATTTTAAAATCTTCAATATAACCTTCTTCCTTCAGCACTTTGGCAATTGCCACTTTCAGCTTGGAGGAAGGCATGGTGACCGCAACTTTGTTCGCGGCCTGACCGTTACGGATACGGGTCAGCATATCCGCGATGGGATCTTGCATGCTCATCTGTCTTTACTCCCGTGATTCAAATGGAATTACCAACTTGCCTTTTTAAGGCCCGGGATTTCACCGCGCATAGCGGCTTCACGGACTTTAATACGGCTCAGACCAAACTTCCGCAGGAAACCGTGCGGACGCCCTGTTTGACGGCAGCGATTACGCTGACGAGAAGGACTTGAATCACGTGGCAGTGTTTGCAGCTTGAGAACAGCGTCCCAGCGATCTTCATCAGATGCTTTAACATCAGAGATGATAGCTTTCAGTTCTACGCGTTTTGCGAAGAATTTCTCAGCTAATTTAGCACGTTTAACATCACGCGCTTTCATAGATTTCTTAGCCATGAGTACCCTGCCTTACTTGCGGAACGGGAAGTTGAACGCTGCTAACAGTGCGCGACCTTCGTCATCTGATTTCGCAGTAGTGGTGATAGTAATATCTAAACCACGTACGCGATCCACTTTATCGTAATCGATTTCAGGGAAGATGATTTGTTCACGAACACCCATGCTGTAGTTACCGCGACCATCGAAAGACTTAGCGGACAAGCCACGGAAGTCACGAATACGTGGTACAGCAATAGAAATCAGACGCTCAAGGAACTCCCACATGCGTTCGCCACGCAGGGTTACTTTACAGCCGATTGGATAGCCCTGACGGATTTTGAAGCCTGCAACAGATTTGCGTGCTTTGGTGATCAAAGGTTTTTGACCTGAGATCGCTGTTAAATCAGCTGCTGCGTTATCCAGCAGTTTTTTATCAGCAATCGCTTCACCAACACCCATATTCAGGGTGATCTTCTCGACCCGAGGGACTTGCATGACAGAAGTGTAGCTAAACTCAGTCATGAGTTTATTAACTACTTCGTCTTTATAGTAATCATGCAGTTTCGCCATCGTATACTCCAAAAATTACTTGATAGTTTCACTGTTAGATTTGAAGAAACGGACTTTTTTGCCGTCTTCGAATCTAAAGCCTACACGGTCAGCCTTACCAGTTGCCGCGTTAAAGATTGCAACGTTAGAAACTTGAATAGCCGCTTCTTTTTCAACGATGCCACCTGGTTGGTTCAGAGCCGGTACAGGCTTCTGATGTTTTTTAACCAGATTGATACCTTCAACGATAACTTTACTAGAAGAAATAACCTGCTTTACTTTACCGCGCTTACCTTTGTCTTTCCCAGTTAGCACGATAACTTCGTCATCACGACGGATTTTCGCTGCCATAGTTTCGCTCCTTAGAGTACTTCAGGTGCCAGAGAGATAATTTTCATAAACTTCTCATTACGAAGTTCACGAGTTACCGGCCCAAAAATACGCGTACCGATTACTTGCTCGCTGTTATTATTTAATAACACACAAGCATTACCATCGAAGCGAATGACAGAACCGTCAGGGCGACGTACACCCTTCTTGGTGCGCACCACTACCGCTTTCAGGACATCACCCTTTTTAACTTTACCGCGTGGAATTGCTTCTTTAACAGTAATTTTAATGATGTCGCCTACATGTGCATAGCGACGGTGCGAGCCACCTAGAACCTTGATACACATTACGCGACGTGCACCGGAGTTGTCGGCCACGTTCAGCATAGTCTGTTCTTGGATCATTTTAGTGCTCCGCTAAATGTCAACTACTACTGAGCCACCTCATTATGAAGAGGCCGTTCAAATATACCCATACTACGAGGGCGCGGCATTATAACACCACATCATCGTGTTGGACAGAAAAAAATAAACGGCTCAATCAAAAAGAGCCGTTTATTCATCAAGAAAAGTTATTCTATTACAGAACAGCTTTTTCTACAACGCGAACTAAGGCCCAAGACTTAGTCTTAGACAGTGGACGAGTTTGGCGGATTTCTACCACGTCACCGATTCCACATTCATTGTTCTCGTCATGTACGTGCAATTTAGTCGTACGACGGATGAATTTACCATACAGAGGGTGTTTCACCATACGCTCGATAGCAACAACAATAGATTTCTCCATTTTATCGCTAACTACACGACCTTGCAGAGTACGGATTTTATCGCTCATTACGCACCTGCCTTCTCAGTCAGTAAAGTCTTCACACGTGCGATATCGCGACGCACTTGTTTCAACAGATGAGACTGTTGCAGCTGACCACTTGCAGCCTGCATACGTAAATTAAATTGTTCACGTAACAGGTTCAAAAGTTCAGCATTCAGCTCTTCAACGCTTTTTTCGCGCAGCTCTTGTGCTTTCATTACATCACCGTCTTAGTTACAAAGGTGGTTTTGATAGGCAGTTTCGCTGCTGCCAGAGAGAATGCCTCACGAGCCAGCTCTTCAGGCACACCGTCCATTTCGTACAGTACTTTACCAGGCTGGATTAAGGCAACCCAATATTCTACGTTACCTTTACCTTTACCCATACGAACTTCGAGTGGTTTCTCAGTGATTGGTTTGTCTGGGAACACACGGATCCAGATTTTACCTTGACGCTTAATAGCACGGGTCATAGCACGACGTGCCGCTTCGATCTGACGTGCAGTCAGACGACCACGGCCAACAGCTTTAAGACCGAAAGTGCCGAAGCTAACATCCGTACCTTGCGCTAGACCACGGTTGCGGCCTTTGTGCACCTTACGGAATTTTGTACGCTTTGGTTGTAACATCAGCGACTCTCCTTACTTGCGGCCTTTACGCTGCTGCTTTTTAGGTTGAGCAGCTGGTTTCTCAGCTTGTTCAACAGCAGCCATACCACCCAGAATCTCACCTTTGAAGATCCATACCTTAACGCCGAGAACACCGTAAGTGGTGTGCGCTTCTGAAGTGTTGTAATCGATATCAGCACGTAATGTGTGCAGTGGCACACGGCCTTCACGATACCACTCGGTACGAGCGATTTCAGCACCGCCTAAACGGCCACTGACTTCAACTTTAATACCTTTAGCGCCCAGACGCATTGCGTTCTGTACTGCACGCTTCATAGCACGACGGAACATAACACGACGTTCCAGCTGTGAAGAAATGCTGTCAGCAACTAATTTAGCGTCTAGTTCTGGTTTACGAACTTCGGCGATATTGATTTGCGCAGGAACACCAGCGATATCCGCTACTGTTTTACGCAGTTTTTCAACGTCTTCACCTTTCTTACCGATAACGATACCTGGGCGAGCAGTGTGAATAGTCACACGGATGCTTTTCGCAGGACGTTCGATAACGATGCGAGAGATTGACGCTTTTGCCAATTCTTTATTCAAGTACTGGCGTACTTTAAAATCGCTGTCTAGGTTGTCAGCGAATTCATTGGTGTTCGCATACCAAGTAGAGTTCCAAGGTTTGACAATACCCAGGCGAATACCATTAGGATGTACTTTCTGACCCATTGCTAGTCTCCAGAGTCTCAGCGATCGGACACAACCACAGTAATGTGGCTGGTGCGCTTAAGAATACGATCTGCACGGCCTTTCGCACGCGGCATGATGCGTTTCATGGTTGGACCTTCGTCTACGAAAATTTTCGCAACTTTCAGGTCATCAATGTCAGCGCCATCGTTTTGCTCTGCGTTAGCAATTGCAGATTCAAGTACTTTCTTCACTAAACCAGCAGCTTTCTTGTTGGTGTAGGTCAGAATTTCCAGAGCTTGCGACACTTTCTTACCGCGAATCAGGTCGGCAACTAAGCGAACCTTCTGGGCAGAAGAACGAGCGTGGCGATGCATAGCTAAAGTTTCCATCTCTTCCTCCTATCCTTAACGTTTCTTAGCTTTCTTATCTGCCGCGTGGCCGCGATAAGTGCGAGTCGGTGCGAATTCACCCAGTTTGTGACCAACCATTTCGTCGGTTACGAAAACTGGAACATGCTGACGACCATTATGGACAGCGATGGTCAATCCGATCATATTAGGAAAGATCGTTGAACGACGGGACCAAGTCTTAAGAGGCTTCTTGTCTCCGCTTTCCACCGCTTTCTCTACCTTCTTCAGCAAGTGCAGGTCAATAAAAGGACCTTTCTTGAGAGAACGTGGCATGGTTTATCCTCTAATTATTTTTTAGAACGATGACGTACGATGAATTGATCAGTACGCTTGTTGCTACGAGTTTTCTTACCTTTGGTTTGAACGCCCCATGGTGTTACTGGGTGTTTACCAAAGTTACGGCCTTCACCACCACCATGTGGATGGTCAACTGGGTTCATCGCAGTACCGCGAACGGTAGGACGAATACCACGCCAGCGGCTAGCACCAGCTTTACCGAGAACACGTAACATATGTTCAGCGTTACCAACTTCACCAAGAGTTGCACGGCAATCAGCTAAAACTTTACGCATTTCACCAGAACGTAAACGTAATGAGACATAAGCGCCATCACGAGCAACGATTTGAGCGTAAGTACCTGCTGAACGCGCTAACTGTCCACCTTTACCTGGTTTCAGTTCGATATTATGAACTGTAGAACCAACAGGGATATTGCGCATCGGCAGTGCATTACCAGCTTTGATTGCTGAATCAACACCAGATTGAATCTGGTCACCAGCTTTCAAGCCTTTTGGTGCAAGAATATAACGACGTTCACCGTCTTTATATAGAACCAGTGCAATGTTCGCAGAACGATTTGGATCATATTCCAAACGCTCAACAACTGCAGGAATACCATCTTTGTTGCGTTTAAAGTCAACTAAACGATAATGCTGCTTATGGCCACCACCGATGTGACGGGTAGTGATACGGCCATTGTTGTTACGACCACCGGATTTGCTGTTTTTTTCTAACAGCGGAGCATAAGGCTTACCCTTATGCAGCTCAGGGTTAACCACTTTAACTACGTGGCGACGGCCCGGAGACGTAGGTTTACATTTAACAACTGCCATTGTTCTTTACTCCTCCGACTTACTCAGCACCGCTAATGAAGTCCAAATTTTGGCCTTCTTTCAGCGTGACGTAAGCTTTTTTCCAGTCGCTACGACGACCGAAACGCTGACCGTGGCGTTTAGTTTTGCCTTTAACCAGCAAAGTGTTAACACCTTCAACTTCGACTTCAAACAGTTTCTGTACAGCAGCTTTGATTTCTGCTTTAGTCGCGTCTTTCGCAACTTTGAGAACGATGGTATTGCTTTTTTCCATCGCTGTAGAAGCTTTTTCAGATACATGCGGCGCGCGCAGTACTTTCAGCAGACGTTCTTCACGGATCATGCCAGCATCTCCTCAACTTGCTTCACAGCATCAGCAGTCATAACCACTTTGTCGAAGGCGATCAGGCTAACTGGGTCAATACCTGCTGCATCACGAACGTCAACCTTATACAGGTTACGTGCTGCTAAAAACAGATTTTCATCTAATTCAGCAGTGATGATCAGAACATCTTCCAGAGCCATATCTTTCAGTTTCTGTGCCAGCAACTTAGTTTTAGGTGCTTCAACAGAGAACTTCTCGACAACGATCAGACGATCTTGACGTACCAACTCAGAGAGGATGCTTTTTAAAGCACCACGGTACATCTTCTTATTAACTTTTTGACTGTGGTCCTGTGGTTTAGCTGCGAAGCTAACACCACCAGAGCGCCAAATTGGGCTCTTTACTGAACCAGAACGTGCACGGCCAGTACCTTTTTGACGCCATGGTTTTTTACCTGAACCAGAAACTTCAGCACGAGTTTTCTGAGCACGAGTACCTTGACGAGCACCAGCTGCATACGCAACAACTACTTGGTGAACAAGCGCTTCATTGAAATCACGCCCGAAGGTAGTTTCGGAAACAGTCAGCGCGCTTTGCGCGTCTTTCATTACCAATTCCATTCCTATCTCCTCGACGTTAAGCCTTGACAGCCGGTTTTACGATCAGGTTGCTACCAGTTGCTCCTGGAACAGCACCTTTGACCAGCAGCAGGTTGCGCTCAGCGTCAACACGTACTACATCTAAGCTTTGAACAGTTACACGTTCATTACCCAGTTGGCCTGCCATTTTCTTGCCTTTAAACACTTTGCCCGGAGTCTGGTTTTGACCGATAGAACCCGGAACACGGTGAGACAAGGAGTTACCGTGAGTAGCATCTTGAGTACGGAAATTCCAGCGCTTAACTGTGCCGGCAAAACCTTTACCTTTAGATGTACCAGTAACGTCGACTTTTTTAACGTCAGCGAAAATTTCAACGCTAATGCTTTGACCTACTGTGTATTCTGCACTGTCTTCAATACGGAATTCACGTAGGATACGGCCAGCTTCGACGCCAGCTTTAGCGAAATGACCTGCTTCAGGCTTAGTTACACGGTTAGCTTTTTTGCTCCCGGTAGTAACCTGAATTGCATTATAACCGTCAGTTTCTGCAGTTTTAACCTGAGTAACACGGTTATTTTCAATTTCGATAACAGTTACAGGTATAGAAACGCCATCTTCAGTGAAGATACGAGTCATACCGACTTTCTTACCGACTAAACCTTTCATTGTTTCAACCTCTCAATCGTTCGACGACCTGATTAACCCAGGCTGATCTGCACGTCAACGCCGGCAGCCAGGTCCAGACGCATCAGAGCATCAACGGTCTTTTCGGTTGGCTCAACGATGTCAACCAGACGCTTGTGAGTGCGAATTTCGTACTGATCACGCGCATCTTTGTTAACGTGCGGAGAAATCAGAACGGTAAAACGCTCTTTACGTGTCGGCAGCGGGATAGGACCACGAACTTGCGCACCAGTGCGCTTAGCAGTCTCTACGATTTCCGCAGTTGATTGATCGATTAAACGATGATCAAAAGCTTTCAGGCGGATACGGATTCTTTGGTTCTGCATGAGACCAGAGCTCCAACTATTTTATAAACGTAAATGATTACTCCTCGTACCCATTTCGATTGATGGGAGAGTGTAATCGTTCTTGATGTAACTTCCAAATCGGAAGTATTGTCTAAATGAGCAACAAATCGTTGACTCAATACTGAGATTTCAGTCCTAAAATATAGGGCTTACTCATCAGTAAGCCCGCGCATTATACGTAAATTATAGGGAAACACAAGTAATCGAGGAAAATATGTGCATTTTTTTTGAAGAGACTCATCAAAAAGCCTCTCAGACTTAGGAAGTGAGGTGACTGAGAGGCTTTTAATACAAGTTTACTTAGCAAATAGCTATGTAAATACTAAATTACTCTTCTCTAACTTGCGCTTGAAGATAGTTTTGAATTCCTAAGCGAGTAATTAGTTCTAATTGCGTTTCTATCCAATCAATATGGTTTTCTTCATCTGCTAAGATTTCAATCATCAGGTCTCGACTAACGTAGTCATGAACCGAATCTGCGTATTTAATAGCTTCTTTTAGGTTTTTCGCCCCATCGATTTCAAGCTGCAAATCTGACTTCAGCATTTCTTCAACATCTTCGCCAATATTTAACTTACCAAGATCTTGTAGGTTAGGAATACCTTCGAGAAAAAGAATTCGCTCTATATATTTGTCCGCGTGCTTCATTTCATCAATTGATTCGTGATATTCCATCTCATTGAGGCGTGTAAGTCCCCAATTTTTAAACATACGAGCATGCAAAAAATATTGGTTGATTGCAACTAACTCATTGCCCAGTAGTTTATTTAGGTGGGCTATCATTTTTTTATCACCTTTCATTGTTACCCTCCATCGCTTCCAGTCTTTTAAGTGTAGTACTGAAATTGATGTTAGTGTAATTTTTACGCAATGTATTTAAACCAAAAGTGATAAATTTGGTGGGAATAATTTGAATGGTATAAGATACTATGCAACCTCAGCGGCACACGCATCCTCAAAAATCATTTGCTCTTCATATAAAATCGCCTTTGTCTGCCTAATGCATTTCCCGCATTCTAAGCCTACAGGCAAAATTTGTCGTAGCCCTTTCAGTGAGGTTACTTGATACTTTCTTGCAGCATTTCTGATTTGTTTATCAGTAATCGCTTCACAAAGACAAATGTACATGGTGCTTACCTGTATAAATCACATACAGATAGTTTAAATAAAAATGATTTGCATTTCAATTATCATTCAAAATGATTTACAAAGATCATTTATTACAAATAAGTTTGTTACATGAACAATTTAAATCAAAAGAATAGATTACGGACAAGATAAGTAATTTTGTTTATGACAACAAAAAAGGGCACCTAATAAGGTGCCCCTCTTTAAAACTAAATGAAGCTATGTATTATGCAATA
>NZ_JAMPNG010000030.1:0-26925 GCF_028479245.1 Providencia sp. PROV223 | reverse complement strand
TTGCCAAACATATCCTTAACCCAATCCGGTGCATCATCTTGCTGCTCGCCATTATTACCATTGAGATCCCAAATTGGCGCTTCGTTTTCAGACGCTTGGCATAACCCTTCTGGGTTATCCGTCCAAATCGGCAACATTCTACCGCCGCCGAAGTTTGAGCAACTTAATTGGCCGTCAGCTGTGACTTGCATATCAACAATGCCCTCTGGTGCACGGTTGATAAGAGCTAATGGCGCTTGGTTCTCTAAGTAGCGTTGGTACACTTTCAGTGCGCCTGTCGCCCCTGTTAATTGTGTTGGGCCGTTATTATCACGGCCAACCCACACGATCGCTACTTCTTTGCCATCAATACCTGCATACCAGCTATCGCGTAGATCGTTAGTTGTCCCTGTTTTACCGGCTAAATTATACTTAGCATATTTGGTCAATAAAACTCTGCCCGTACCTTGTTTAACCACTTGCTGCATACCATACAATGTGAGGTATGCAGCTTGGGAAGGTACTGCTCGCTCAGCTGATGGGTAGCTTTGGTAAATTTCATTGCCATCTCCATCAATAACAGAACGCAATGCCGATAATTTCGCACGATTACCGTTACCACCAATGGTTTGATAAACTTGAGCAACTTCCGCTGGTGTTAGGTTAATTGCACCTAATAGCATCGCAGGAACTTTTTCCATAGCAGCCGCGGGAGCTCCTAAGCGTACAAACGTATTAAACACTTGGTCTAAACCAACCTCTAGCCCTAAGTTTACCGTTGGGATATTTTGTGATTTTGCCAAAGCGTCAACTAACATCATACGGCCGTTGAAATTACGGCTGTAGTTTCTTGGGCTCCAGTTTTGGTTTCCGACTTTTACTGTTAGTGGCTCATCTTTTAACCATGTATTTAAACGAAAACGGTCCGGTTCACTTAGTGCAGCGAGATATACCGGAGGTTTTGCCAGAGAACCAATGCTACGCCGTGCATTTAACGCACGGTTAAACCCTGAATATTGGGGTTGAGAGCCACCAACCATCGCGCGTACTTCGCCATTAATGCGGTCAACTACCACCATTGCCCCTTCTATGTCATCTAATTTACGAGATTTACGCAAATCAGCGACACCATTTTCAACTGCATTTTCAGCCGCAGTTTGAGCCACTGGGTCTAGAGTGGTAAAAATTTTCGCACCAGAGAGTTCTTTAACTTTATCACCCAATTTTTCATTGAGTTCTAAACGAACCATTTGCATAAAGGCAGGTTGAGAAGCCACCAGCCCTTCTTTGTTTTTCACACCGAGAGGCCTTGCGCTTAGCACTTGATACATTTCTTGGTCAATCACGCCACGCGTTTCCAAGATTTTCAGCACAATGTTTCGACGTTTAATCGCATTTTGTGGCTTAGTCCAAGGATTATACGTTGATGCCCCTTGTACCATACCGACTAATAACGCCTGTTGGTCAAAGCTTAACTCATTGATTGGTCTACCGAAATAATACAGGCTCGCTAACGGGAAACCACGAATTTCGTCATTACCATTTTGGCCTAAAAAGACTTCGTTTAAATACAGCTCTAAAATACGCTCTTTGCTGTAATTGTAGTCCAGTAAAACCGCCATATAGGCTTCATTGGCTTTACGCTTTAATGTCCGTTCATTGGTCAAAAACAGATTTTTGACTAACTGTTGGGTTAAAGTACTTCCCCCTTGAACGGAGCGCCCTGCACTTAAGTTAGCAACAACAGCACGGCCAATAGAGTATAAACTGACGCCATCGTGCTCATAAAAGTTGCGATCTTCGGTTTCTAGTAAGATTTTAACTAAAGACTCAGGAAAATCAGATATCGGTAAAACTAACCGTTGCTCATTGTTCGCCGACTGCATCATCGTGATCAGTTTCGGGTCTAAACGGAAAAAGCCAAATGAGCGACCGTTTTCCATGTTTTCAATCTTGCTCAACGCGTTATTTTCAAACACCATGCGCGCAAGGATTTGCCCTTCTTTTTGATCAGGGAAATTAAACGGCCTACGTAAGATTTCGATGCTATTACCACGCACCACAAATTCGCCCGATGTCGTTATCTTACTCACCTTACGGTATTGCATACCTTCAAGTAGGCGAACCATTTCTGCCTGGCTGTAGTCCATCCCCGGCTCAAGGTTGACCATTCGGCCGTATACTGCGGCGGGTAAATCCCAAACCTTACCATCGAGGCGTTCTTTAATTTGTTGATTTAAATAAAAACCATATGCCGCAAGTAAAACAGCAAACACGATCATCAGTTTGACTAGTAGCCAAAACCAACGCCATTTACTTTTTACCTTTCGAGGTTTGTTATTTTTTGAGCCTTTTTTAGCCATTTGCTCTTCTTCATCTTCATCATCGAGATATTGTTCGTCAATATCATCATCTTCGAATAAATCTTCATCGTCATAGTCATCGCGGTCTCTACGGCGGCGGCGGGATGAAGACTGTTTTTTCCCAGCAGTTTTTTTGTTACGTCTGCCGATTGGTTCAAAATCTTTACCTGACATGGTCACTCCATATCACATTACAAAATAACTTAATAACGCACTAGTAATGTTAGTTTAGTGGTTAATTTTGGCCTAGAACCCCAGAGATTTCACCAAAGAAAGCTCTTAATTACATTTCCTTACTCAGTCGGCTCATTGATAGAGCCAATGAGGAAACCCGCTATTAGAGCATAAAAATAGATTATTTCGCACCCATCATCGCTTTTTTTGTTTGTCTCGTTGGCGCAGTATTTACAGGGTCATCTGGCCATAAATGTTTTGGATAGCGCCCTTTCATCTCTTTTTGTATCTCTTTATAGCTGCCTTGCCAAAATGCACCAAGGTCTTGCGTGATCTGTAACGGCCGCATGGCAGGAGACAACAGAGAAACTGTTACGGTTATTTTTCCTTGTGCAACAGTCGGGTTCGCTTTTTCCCCGTACATTTCTTGCATACGAATCGCTATGACTGGTGGTTTATCTAATGCGTAGTGAATACTTACATCATGTGAAGATGGCGCTCGATAGGTTACCGGAAACATGCGTTCTAACCACTGTTGCTGCTGCCAATCTAATCGATTAACCAATAAGGAGGCTAAATCAATCTGCTGTAATTTTTGTTTATTTGTTATGCCATCAAGATAAGGCTCTAGCCATTCATCCAGTGAATCCAATAGTGCCGCTTCATCAAAATCAGGCAAATTAATATCAGGAAAATACTGCTTAGCTAACGTGCAGCGGATACACAGTTGTAGAGCATTTTCCTGCCAGTTTAATTGCTGCAAGCCATTTTGCTTCAACCAATAAACTAACGCATAACGAATTTCAGTGTTATCAGGGTTGCTTAAACGTTCTGATTTCACCACTAATTGACCGCATTGCAAGCGTTTCCAAGCTAATAATGTCCCTTTTTGTTCATCCCATTCGACCGTTTCTTGTTTGTTAAACAGCGATGGGCAATCTGCTTGTAGTCTGTCAATATCTACAGGGTAAGCCAAGGAAATACGGGCATCTGCCATATTTTCGGGTTGCCATAAAGCCACGACGATTAACCATGGAGAACCGGATAATCTATCCGATTCATTCAATATCGCCCCTAAACCATTCGCCAGTTGATAGCGTTGTTGGTTATCTCGAGATTTCGCTATGTAGTCAGGAAACGCTGTGGCCAGCAACGTTGGTAACCACTCACTAATAAGTGCATCTTGCTTACCAATGATACTCGATACTCTTTGTTCACAAAGCACTGATGCTCTCTTACACCACCCCTCTGTTGGCCTTTCTATGCAATAGCGAAGATCCGCATCTTGTTGACGAGGTGGTTCCTCGATAATCGCCACCAACAGTGCAGCTAATTGGATAACAGACTGATTTTGGCTTTGTTGTGCTTTACATAACATTGCCGCTGTTCGTACTGAACTGCCTAACTCCGCCATCTGCTGCCCAAAAGGCGTTAACTTGTTTGCTGCATCAATAGCACCTAATTTGCCAAGTAAATTTTTTGCCGCTGATATTGCCGGTTTAGGGGGTAAAGTCAGCCAGTTCAGCTGTGCGGCATCGTGACAACCCCATTGTAATAAAGATAACCATAAGCTGCTCAAGTCACTTTGTGCAATTTCGGCCTCGCTAAATTGTGCCGCACGCTCAGCCTGCTCTTCACTGAATAAGTGCCAGCAAACACCTTCTTCCAAACGGCCTGCTCGGCCTGCACGTTGTGCCATCGACGCTTGGCTAATTCGCTGTTTAACTAGTTTTGTTAGTCCTGTTCGTGGATTGAATTGCCCCACGCGTTCAAAACCACTGTCTATCACAAGGCGGATCCCTTCAATCGTCAAGCTGGTTTCTGCAATATTGGTGGCTAATACGACCTTTCGCACTCCTTCTGGTGCTAGCTGAATCGCCTGTTGCTGGGCTTGTAGGGATAATGCACCGTATAAAGGACATAAAAGTATGTCCTCACTAACCATCAAAGCGAGCTCTGCTCTTACTTTCTCGATTTCCCCCATACCTGGAAGAAATAATAATAAAGACCCATGTTCTTGCTGCAATAACTGCCAAGCCGCCAATGCGACTTCTTTATGAAAGAGTTTATTTGGGTTAATAGGATGATATTCACGTATTACGGGGAATGTACGCCCTTGTGACGTGATAACCGGAGCATCAGGAAACAACTGAGACAGCCCTTGATTATCCAATGTCGCAGACATCAATAGAATACGTAAATCTTCACGTAAGGCTTGCTGTGAATCAATTAGCAAAGCGAGACCAAGGTCTGCCTGTAAATTTCGCTCATGGAACTCATCTAAAATGACTAAACCAACCCCTTCAAGCATGGGATCATTTTGCAGTAAGCGAGTGAGTACGCCTTCGGTAACCACTTCAAGACGCGTGTGGCGACTAACTTTAGTTTCAGAGCGCATGCGTAAACCAATAGTATGACCAACTTCTTCACCGAGTTGCTGTGCAAGGCGAGCAGCCACTGAGCGCGCTGCTAAGCGACGAGGCTCTAACATGATAACCCGCCCGTTAATAACCCCACTCTTTAATATTTCTAACGGTAAACCTGTTGATTTACCAGCACCTGTCGGTGCATGAAGCAAAACTTGAGGAGAAGAGGTTAATGCGGTAAGTATGTCCTCACAAACTTCAAATATCGGTAACACTGGGGTTATCACTCCATGTATTTAACTTTTACTGTTAGACATTGTAGCATTAGCCTCTTTTGCCAGTAAGCATATTACCGACAACGATAGCGGAGACCCCATGGAATTTGAACCCGCCTTACAACCAGCTACTTTAATTAAGCGTTACAAGCGCTTTTTGGCTGATGTCACTTTACCGAGCGGTGAAGAAATTACCATTCACTGTGCAAATACAGGCGCTATGACAGGTTGTGCTACCCCTGGTGATACCATTTGGTATTCGACTTCCAATAATACAAAACGCAAATACCCGTATAGTTGGGAGTTAACCCAAACCGCAGACGGCCATTTTATTTGCATTAATACCCTTCGTGCGAACCAATTAGTTGCACAAGCATTAACCGAAAAACACATTCCAGAATTATCTGAATATAGTGTAATAAAACCTGAAGTTAAATATGGCACAGAAAATAGTCGAATCGATTTTTTTCTAACGCAAAATGGATTGCCAGATTGCTTTATCGAAGTAAAATCAGTAACTTTACTCGAAAATAATCAAGGATTCTTTCCTGATGCAGTGACACTTAGAGGCCAAAAGCATTTAAGAGAGCTCATGCATATTGCGAAAGAAGGAAAAAGAGCCATACTATTGTTTGTTGCTTTGCACACAGGTATTCACGTAGCATCAGCAGCGGCTCATATTGATAAGCAATATGCGCAATTATTAGAGGCAGCGAGACAAAGTGGTGTTGAAGTGCTTTGTTATCAAGCTGATATAACTGTTCAACAAATGGTGTTAAGTAAGCAGATTCACTTTAACTCTATTAAATAAAGTTTTTTTAACCGATTTTTATACGAGGCCGCAGAGTTCTGGGCGCTAAAAAGGGAATAAACACGCTCGCCCTCACAGCATTACAAAACTCATTGCAGGAACGATTGCCAAGAGAGCAGTCTTCTGCTATTTATAGCGACCTTAATTTTTCCCCCTTGGGGTTTTTGTAAAATTTGCGTGTGTAGGAGAAGCATTATGCAAGAAGGGCAAAAACGTAAGACATCGTCCTTAAGCATTCTCGCCATTGCTGGGGTTGAACCCTATCATGAAAAAGCT
Organism: Providencia sp. PROV223; assembly: GCF_028479245.1. Taxonomy (NCBI): domain Bacteria; kingdom Pseudomonadati; phylum Pseudomonadota; class Gammaproteobacteria; order Enterobacterales; family Morganellaceae; genus Providencia; species Providencia sp. PROV223. Next base: position 20,681 of record NZ_JAMPNG010000030.1, on the reverse strand, counting down.
GGCGAAGAGTACATGAACGAGGCCCAGTTGGCGCATTTTAAGCTCATTCTCGAAGCATGGCGCAATCAACTCAGAGATGAAGTGGACCGGACTGTTACTCATATGCAAGATGAGGCAGCTAACTTTCCAGACCCCGTTGATAGAGCCGCTCAGGAAGAAGAATTCAGCCTTGAATTACGTAACCGGGACCGTGAACGTAAACTGATTAAGAAAATCGAAAAAACGCTGAAAAAAGTTGAAGATGACGACTTTGGCTATTGTGAATCATGTGGTGTAGAAATTGGTATCCGTCGTTTGGAAGCCCGTCCTACCGCTGATTTATGTATCGACTGTAAAACATTAGCAGAAATTCGCGAAAAGCAAATGGCAGGCTAGTGTCTATATGGAGTCCTGAACGGCGCATATTACTGCGCCGTTACAAGGGAAACGCTTCATGCTATTATGTTCCACTCCTGACATGTTCCGCTCCTGACTTTTGATTTACATTAACCATCAAGTCAACCCCATCCTACTCCCTATTTTCTGCCAGTTGATGGCCACGATCGCCTCTCACTCACCTTTAAATAAGATAAATATTTACTTTCACATAATTTTTTACGCAAATAGATTATGTTATTTTTTTGCTCTACAGTTTGAGCTTAAATAATTAACTGACAACAAAAAATCGCTTAAAATAAGGCTTCTAATCGTATCCGCCTATAGCGAGAACGCTTTTCTGGCTATTATTTTACGTAAATTTTATTGGTAACGTTTATAATTAGAGGTGACTTTTATTCGTTTAACCATTCTCAAAGAAACTTCTGTGAGCTATGATTAGCCGCTTATTTTGTTTAATGAATATTGGTAATGACATCGAGGTGTACTATTTTTAACCGAGTAGCAAATTTCTGCCGTAATATTTTATCTCGCAATACAGACGCATCCCCTGAAGATGCAGTACAACATCGTGATCCTTCGCGAGATATACAGGCAGCCGGTAAAAGGCCAGTCACTCATTCTGCTCATGCGCAAACCGCATCTAAAGAGCAGAACACAGCTCAACCCCATAAAACAACCCCTATTAAAAAAACGGTTCGTCAATCTCAACGTGCCGATTCAACACCTGAGAAGCGCCCTACAATGACAACCGTAAACGACGAAAACATTACTGTTATCCCGCGTTCCGAGCACCCTATTTCACGCAGTGATATTAGTGACAATGCATTAAAAGTGCTGTATCGCTTAAACAAAAGTGGCTTTGAAGCCTACTTAGTGGGTGGTGGTGTGCGTGATTTGCTTTTAGGTCAAAAACCTAAAGACTTCGATATTACGACAAACGCAACGCCTGAACAGATCCGCAAATTATTCCGTAACTGCCGTTTAGTGGGTCGCCGTTTTCGGCTGGCACATATTATGTTTGGCCCCGAAATCATAGAAGTTGCAACTTTCCGTGGCCACCATGACCAAAATGCATCAGATGACAAAAACTTATCTGCACAAGCACAAAACGGCATGCTATTGCGCGATAACATCTTTGGCTCCATTGAAGAAGATGCGATTCGTCGGGACTTCACCGTTAACAGTCTATATTACAACATTGAAGACTTCACTTTACGTGACTACGTCAATGGCTTGAATGACCTCAAAGCTGGCGTTATTCGTCTAATTGGTGATCCTGAAACGCGCTATCGTGAAGACCCTGTTAGAATGCTAAGAGCGGTACGTTTTGCCTGCAAATTAAATATGAGCATCGAACCAAAAACCGCTGAGCCAATTTACCAACTTGCTCATTTATTGAGAGAAATTCCATCTGCTCGGTTATTTGAAGAGTCTCTCAAATTACTCCAAGCAGGCCAAGGTTACGCTACCTATAAAATGCTCAAAAAGTATGGTTTGTTTGAGCAACTTTTCCCTGTTGTCGCAAGCCGTTTTACAGATAACAGTGATTCGCCAATGGAAAAAATCATTGAGCAAGTTCTTAAAAATACTGACTTCAGACTAAAAAATGATAAGCGTGTTAACCCTGCTTTTTTATTTGCTGTTATGTTATGGTACCCAGTTACAGAGCATGCTGAGAAGTTATCTCAAGAAGGTGGGTTGGCCTATTACGACGCCTTTGCGCTGGCAATGAATGATATTCTAGACGAGCAGTGCCGTTCAATTGCTATCCCAAAACGCATTACAACCACAATGCGTGATATTTGGTTATTGCAGTTACGCTTACCTCGCCGCCAAGGCCGTCGTGCCAATAAATTAATGGAACACCCAAAATTCCGTGCAGCGTTTGATTTATTAGAATTAAGAGCTAATGTCGAGCACCGCAACGAGTTACAAGAGCTAGCGTTATGGTGGACTGATTTTCAGCAAGCAAATAATATCAAACAGCGTGAAATGATTTCGGAATTAGGCAATGCACCCACTCGCCGCCGCCATCGTCCACGTTCATCACAAGGCGGTTCTGGGGCACGTCGGTCAAATAAGTCATAATAGATAGAGAGAATATAATGGAACAAGTCTATATTGCTGTAGGAAGTAACCTTGGTGAGCCACTATTACAGGCACAGCAAGCTATTGCAGCTTTAGATGCGATACCCAATAGCCGCGTTGTTTCTACCTCTTCTGTTTATCGAACTAAGCCTCTAGGCCCGCAAAATCAGCCAGATTTTCTTAATCTGGCTGTGTTACTTGAAACAACTCTTGAGCCCGAAGTTCTCCTCAACTATACACAAAAAATCGAACTTGAGCTGGGCCGTGTACGCAAAGAGGAGCGTTGGGGGCCACGAACGCTGGACCTCGATATCATGCTTTTTGGTAACCGTATCATCAATACTGAACGGTTGATCGTTCCACATTATGGGCTAAAAGAGCGTGAATTTATGTTGTATCCGCTTAGTGAAATCGCCCCTTCTCTTGTTTTTCCTGATGGCGAAAAGCTTTCAGAAAGACTCACACAAGTCCCTCGAAATGGCCTAACGTTTTGGGATATTCCAGCCTGAAATGTTCAACCTCTTATGAGGTATGGTCGCAGGGAGATCATTTCCGGAGGTTATTATAATGAAACCAATTTCTCTGGCTGATTTATGTCAGTTTAAAAAAGACAAACACAAATTTGCAACTATGACAGCCTATGACTCAAGCTTCGCTCAATTATTTTATGAGCAAGGTATCCAAGTGATGCTCGTTGGAGACTCACTTGGAATGACGATTCAAGGTGAATCCTCCACCTTACCCGTTACTGTCGAGCAAATTGCTTACCACACCCGATGCGTTCGCAAAGGCGCGCCAAATGCCTTCATTATTGCAGATATGCCATTTATGAGTTACGCCACACCAGAACAAGCTTGCGCCAATGCGGCTATTTTAATGCAGGCAGGCGCAAACATGGTCAAAATTGAGGGTGGCAGTTGGTTATGTGATACGGTAAGAATGCTAGGAGAACGCTCTGTTCCTGTGTGTGGCCATCTAGGTTTAACGCCACAAGCCGTCAATGTCCTTGGCGGTTATAAAGTCCAAGGACGTGATGAAGTCACCGCCAATCAATTACTCAAAGATGCGATTGCACTAGAAAATGCAGGCATCCAATTGTTGGTTCTTGAATGTGTCCCAACCACCTTAGCCAATCATGTTACGGAAGAGCTACTATTGCCCGTGATTGGTATTGGTGCGGGAAATGGGACTGATGGACAAATTCTTGTTATGCATGATGCGCTGGGTATTACCGCACGAGCCCCTAAATTCGCAAAAAACTTTTTAGCTCAAGCGGGCAACCTTCATGATGCTATTCGTATGTATATCCAAGAAGTGGAAGATGGCATTTACCCAAGTGAAGCCCATTCTTTTTCTTAATTGATGTCAGAAATTATAAGGAACACACGTATGCTTATCGTTGAAACGGCGCTTATCTTACGCCGTGAAATCCGCCGCTGGAAACAAGAAGGCAAACGTATTGCACTTGTCCCAACAATGGGTAATTTACATGATGGTCACTTAACACTCATTGACCAAGCAAAAAAACAAGCTGATGTTGTGATTGCCAGTATCTTCGTTAACCCGATGCAATTTGATAGGCAATCTGATTTAGCCAATTACCCACGAACGTTGCAAGAAGATTGCGAAAAACTAAAACGTCGTGACATCAATTTGGTTTTTGCGCCTTCCCCTCAAGAATTCTACCCAGAAGGGATGGAAAAACAGACTTTTGTTGAAGTTCCAGAGTTATCGACCATATTAGAAGGCGCAAGCCGCCCTGGGCACTTTAAAGGTGTCGCAACGGTTATTACTAAGTTGTTCAACTTAGTACAGCCAGATATTGCCTTGTTTGGTGAGAAGGATTACCAGCAATTACAATTAATTCGCAAGTTAGTTGCTGACTTATCATTTGATACACAAATTGTTAGCGTCCCAACAGTTAGAGCCAAGAATGGTCTAGCACTGAGCTCACGCAACAATAATTTGTCAGCGGAAGAGCTAAAAACAGCGCCTAAGCTGTATCAAATTATGCAACAAGCGGGTGAAAAATTAGTGGCTGAACCTGATGCATCTGAAGTTATTATTGAAGAGATGAACAATAGCTTACGAGAAGCCGGCTTTACTCCTGATGAGCTATTTATTCGCGATGCAGATACATTATTACCACTTGGTGAGTCCAGTAAACGTGCGGTTATTTTAATGGCGGCATGGTTAGGTCAAACGCGTCTTATTGACAATTTACAAGTTGACCTACCAAGTAATATTGCATAAAAATAAATCACTTATAAAAATAAAATAACACATTGCAATTACTGTGTTTATAGCGTTAATTAAAATGCTGTGCTCTGAATGACTTTTATTTTTCAAACTCATTTGATTCACAGCTAGGCGACAAGTAAGTGAGTCCCTAGGAGCATACATAAATATGTGACTAGGGCGAGCGCACGTAGTCAACAACGCTGCAATTTGAAGGACGAAGAAGACATGTTAAGAAGAATGTTGCAAGGCAAACTCCATCGCGTCACAGTCACACAAGCAGACTTACACTACGAAGGCTCATGTGCGATTGATCAGGACTTTATGGATGCCGCTGGGATCCTTGAATACGAGGCCATTGATATTTACAACGTTGATAATGGCGAACGTTTTTCGACTTACGCAATTTCAGGCGAACGGGGCTCAAAAATCATCTCGGTTAATGGTGCTGCTGCCCGCCGCGCTGCGGTTGGTGATAAGCTGATTATTTGTTCTTATGTACAAATGGAAGATGAAGATGCGCGCCTACATAAGCCAAAAGTGGCTTATTTTGATGAAAACAATAAAATGAGTCGCATCGCAAAAGCAGTCCCTGTTCAAGTGGCATAATGTTGGATTTTATTTATCCAACAATTTGATTAGTATTGCCATTTATATACATCTCAATAAAAAACGGCTTTTGATTACGCTAAGTACCAAAAGCCGTTTTTTTTTACACAATTTCAGCCCAAAATTTAACTTCTTAAGCCTCTACCTTGCTCAATCAAAAACCATGTTAATGCATAAAAGACGACTAAGAAAATCATTAAGACGCCTAACGTAATCGCGATAGAAACATCGGCTATTCCCAGAAAACCATAACGAAAGCCGCTGATCATGTACACAATTGGGTTCAGTTTAGAAACGGCTTGCCAAAACGGTGGTAACAGCGATAGTGAATAAAATACACCACCTAAATACGTTAATGGTGTTAAGACAAAGGTTGGAACAATACTAATATCATCAAATGTCTTTGCGAAGATAGCATTTAGTAAGCCAGCAAGTGAAAATACAATTGCGGTTAGCAATAACGTTATGACTACCATTGCCCATGAATGCACTTGCAATGGAATAAAGAATAACGATACCAATGTAACAAGAAAACCCACTAAAATCCCTCTAGCAACACCACCGCCGACAAAACCTGCGATAATAATATGCGTCGGAACGGGGGCAACCAGTAATTCTTCGATATTTTTCTGAAATTTAGAGCCAAAGAAAGAAGAACAAACATTTGAATATGAATTAGTGATCACCGCCATCATGATTAGCCCAGGGACGATGAATTGCATATAATCCACACCACCCATATCACCAATTCTAGAACCAATTAAGTTACCAAAAATCACAAAATACAGTGACATGGTGATCACCGGTGGTAATAGTGTTTGTATCCAAATACGACCAAACCGTGTGACTTCTTTTATCCAAATGGTTTTCAATGCGACCCAATATAATGAGATCATCTTGCAATCTCCTTCTCGGTTGCATTACTTTCTCTTTTAACTAAGTTAACAAATAACTCTTCTAATCGGTTTGCTTTATTTCGCATACTTAAAATCTGAACACCTTGCTCACTAAATTGGCTAAAGACACTATTTAGACCTTGCTCTCTTTTAACATCCACCTCAAGTGTTGAAGTATCTATCAAACGAGATTCATACCCTAATAATTGAGGGATCGGACTTTTTGGCATTAAATCAAAAATAAAGGTTTCTGATTCTAATTGGCTCAGTAATTGCTTCATACTAGTATTTTCAACTAATTCACCATGTTGAATAATGCCAATATTACGGCACAACATTTCAGCCTCTTCCAAATAGTGAGTTGTTAAAATAATTGTCGTCCCCTGAGCGTTAAGATTCTTTAAAAATGTCCACATTGAGCGACGAAGCTCAATATCAACACCCGCCGTGGGTTCATCCAAAATTAATAGCTTTGGTTGGTGCATCAATGCACGGGCTATCATTAAACGGCGTTTCATACCACCGGACAAATTACGTGCCCGCTCATCACGCTTTTCCCATAAATCAAGTTGGGTTAGGTACTGCTCTGCACGTTGTACCGCAACAGAACGCGTAACCCCATAATAACCGGCTTGGTTAAGGACAATTTGTAATACCGTTTCAAATGGATTGAAATTAAACTCTTGAGGCACTAATCCAAGTTGCTGCTTTGCTTGCACAACTTGTTTTTCTAAATCATAACCAAATACTTTTACAGACCCGCTTGTTTTGTTTACCAGCGAGCTAATGATCCCTATTGTAGTTGATTTACCCGCGCCATTTGGTCCCAACAATGCGTAAAAGTCACCGTCTTCAACGCTCAGATCAATCCCTTTCAGGGCTTTCACACCACCTGGGTAGGTTTTGGTTAACTGCGATAACTCAAGTGCATATGTCATATGTAAAAAAAACCTTTATTCTTAGAACAGTTTGAAGGCAATATATCACCATGATGCCACTTTTTTCTGCTCTATGTTATGCAGAAAAGAGATAATTAGTTTATACAATATAATTCAATATGTTATAAATTTAGGGTTGTCTTGTCTAAAAGACAGGTTCATCATAAGGGCATTAAAATTAGTATAACTAATTATTAATTAATCAATAAATGTTGTATAAGATTTTATCGCAAAGTAACACAACTAGGCTATAAGTCATGATGAGAAAAATCGAAGAGCTGTTTGCTAACAATGAAGCATGGTCAGCATCAGTCAATGAACAAGACCCCGAATTCTTCAAAGAATTATCAAAAGCACAAAAGCCGAGATTCTTATGGATAGGCTGCTCTGACAGCCGAGTACCTGCAGAAAAACTCATTAACGCGGCACCTGGGGACCTTTTTGTGCACCGTAATGTTGCCAACTTAGTCATTCACACTGACCTAAACTGTTTATCAGTCATTCAATATGCGGTTGATGTCTTACAAGTTGAGCACATTATTATTTGCGGCCACTATGGCTGTGGTGGTATTGAAGCGGCGGTTGATAATACCGAACTTGGCTTAATTAATAACTGGCTATTACACATAAGAGATATTTGGTACAGACATAGCTCTATGTTGGGTGAATTAAAGCCTTGTGAGCGTCTTAACCGTTTATGTGAGTTAAATGTTGTTGAGCAAGTTTATAACTTAGGGCATTCAACGATCATGCAGTCTGCATGGAAACGTGGCCAAAAAGTGATGATCCACGGCTGGGTATATGGGATTAATAATGGTCGATTACAAGACTTACATATTACTGCCGATAGTCGAGAAAAACTTGAATTGTGTTACCGTGAAGCCATTTCTACTTTAACTCAAAAAAAGTAATTTAAAATATAAATTGGAAGCTCTTATAATTAAGAGCTTCTTTCTTATTAATCCCCAAATCAGCATAATTAAAATATAAAAAACTTTCCTTTCAATTGACTAAAAAAAAGAAAATAAAATTCAATTAAAGCAAATTTATCATTAACAACAAATGAGAGTAAACAATTAAAATTAAGATATAACGTGTTGTTAATATTATATTAAAACAAAAGGACAGCTTACGCTGTCCTTTTTATTCATGCTATTCTAAAGTTTTATTCTTCAAGTAACGTTACATGGCCAATATAAGGTAAATGGCGATATTGTTGAGCGTAGTCAATACCGTAACCCACCACAAATTTGTCTTCGATAGAATAACCAATCCACTCAACAGGAACCTGTACTTCTCGACGTGAAGGTTTATCCAGCAATGTACAAATAGCGACAGATTTAGGGCCGCGTAATTCGAAAATCTCACGTACTTTATTTAAGGTATTACCTGAATCAATAATATCTTCAACAATTAAGACGTGTTTATCGCGAATATCTTCATCCAAGTCTTTGACAATTTTAACATCACGGCTTGATGTCATCGCATTACCGTAACTTGAAACAGTCATAAAATCGACTTCATGGGGAACATCAATCTTACGGCATAAGTCGGCCATAAAAATAAATGAACCTTTTAGTAAGCCAACAAGGACTAATTCACCATCAAGTTTTTGATAATGAGCACTAATTTTATCGGCTAATTCGCTGATTCGCTGAGCAATCTCTTCTTCAGAGATCATCACTTCAAGGGTATGTTTCATCTTCTATTACGCATCTATGGGAATGGAAAGCGCGTAATTTTATCATAGGCAGCACGCATATACTAATAAAGGAAAATGCAGTGCTAAAATTTCACACTACATTTTCTCTGAAAGTAAATGTGGCTGTTAACTCACAGTGAAGCCCAACATCATCCCTGTATCTTCATGCTCTAAGAGATGGCAATGAGCCATATAAGGGTGCTGTTGTGTTGCAGGGTGTTTAAATTCAACTAAAATTTCACTCACCTGCCCTTCTACTTTGACAATATCTTTCCATCCTTGACGATGAGGCTCTACGGCTTGGCCGTTTTCTTTTAGGATACGAAAACGCGTGCCATGAACATGGAATGGATGCAACATCATATCACCGCGTCCTGAAACGACCCAAATTTCTTGTTGATTCATAGGAGCGTTGAATGCAGGATGCGTCATTGAGAAAACTTGCCCATTTATAGTATTCGCATTATGAATATCCAAGCCATCAGAACCTGTACCACAATGGCCGCCACTTCCCATTTTGCCATTCATATTTCCATGATTCATATTACCTGCATTCATGTTACCGTGGTTCATATTCCCCATCATTGCACCATGACCGCCCATATTCCCCATCGCCTGATCGCCATATTTTTCACGCAACATCATCATGCCTTGCATATCTAAGCGCATATCCATCATTAAATGGAAACGACGGCGATTTAAGCCAGCAAGAGAAGGAATCGCGGGTATGGCTGCTAGTGTTGATGGTAAGTCACCTTCCCCTTTCGTCAACGTTGTTTCGATACGCAGCACTGGCAAAGGCTGGTCAAATGGTGCAATCGTCATTCCCATTTGCCCGACAGGTAGCGTTACCAAATCAAATGCGCGGCCATCGGAGGCGTCAATTAATACCTCAAAACGCTCTCCCATCAAGATAGGTAATTCGGTTAGCGCAATCGGCTCAGCTAATAAACCACCATCACTCGCAACGACATACATTTTACGTCCATCACTGGTGGAAATATTTAAGCTTCTAGCATTACAGCCATTTAATAACCTTAATCGTATCCAACCTTTCGGGGCAACATGTTTAGGATAAACAGCACCATTCGTTAGCATGATATCGCCAAACCAACCCACTGCGGCACTCATCACATCAAGTTGATAATCAATTTGGCCATCATCTTTTAGGCGTTTGTCTTGCAAAATGACTGGAATATCATCAACACCCCAATCGTTTGGTAAGCCATACTTTGTGCTGTCATCATCTTTAATTAATACAAGGCCTGCTAACCCCATAGCCACTTGATAGCCGGTTTTTCCATGAGTATGAGGATGGAACCAACATGTCGCTTCACTTTGGTTTACCGTAAAATTCACTTTTCGGCTTGCGTTTGGTTCGATTATTGCTTGGGGGCCGCCATCTTGTTCACCTGAAATTTCTAAACCATGCCAATGAACTGTCGTGTCTTCTGCCAGTTGGTTAACAATATTGATATTAACATTCTGTCCATTTTTCAAGCTAATTGCAGGGCCTAATAAATTGCCGTTATAACCCCATGTTGTCGTTTGCTTTCCAGGAACAAATTGTGAAACGCCCTTCTGGATAACCAACTGAATGTTACCTTGCGCATCAGGCTCCAATAAGGGGGGGATCGCTAATGTTGGATAATTTCCCGCTGCGACCGCGATGCGGCTCCAAATAGGCAGCGCACTTGCAGCATATGTGATAGCACTTAATTTAAGAAAATCGCGACGTAGCATTGATAACCTTCCTTTTATTTATCAAATCGATAATCATCTGTGGTGTGATTTATGACAAATTACACTTTCGAAGCAAAACATGGTTTAATGACGGTATGATAAAGCTTCCCCTTACAGGAAGGTCAATAAAACCACTCCATAAATGTGGGTTTATTACATGGATTTAAGAAAAATATAGTTGACTAACAATTCTATTCTTATGCTAACGTAACTTGACATAGAAAACAGATAGAATAACGAATGCGCAAATTTATATTGATGTCATGCTTAATGACTCTGTTAGGGATAACCAATTCTGCCAGAGCTCTTTCCACCAACGAAGCTGAAGATCTTGCTGATCTCACGGCCGTTTTTATTTATCTAAAATATGATTGCGGGTATTCACAAATCCCAGATAGAGAAATTGAACGTGCTATTGTTTACTTTGCGAAAAGTAACAAATGGGATCTTAGTAACTATAATGCGGAAAAAATGACCGTTCTTAACAAAGAAAGTTATAGTGATCTAAAAGGGATACCACTCACCACCGAGTTTAAATGCCAGTCTCTTGCTCGCGATTCACTAGGCCTCTTTGCTTACGTCAAATAAGCAGATGAAAAAAGCCTATCAAGAAAACATGCCAAATATCGCCTGCATGTTTTCTTTCTTTACTTTAAATGACTATTTCTTTTTTGCCTTCTTTCTTGCCAAAACAACGCTATCGATGGAATACTTTGAATAATTACCATCCTGATAATATGGTTTGACATAACAAAGCCCGCGTCTAAATTCATGGTGATTGCGGCGAATGTCATCGCTTCCATACTCCCCGGAGCCCACGCTAACAATAGTACCGAAATATCATAGCCTGTAATCCAAGAGGCAAATACCGTGATAAGAAAAGTCAGCACGATATTAACCACCACAACTTGGGCCGAAGAGTATATATTTTTAATTAACGATGAAAGTGGAAACACAATGAAATGGTTACCAATGTTCATCCCAATTAATACCATACTGAGTTCAGTCAACATCAACGGGAAATTTAATGGGATATCCGCCCAACCTTGAATGAGAGTTGCTGCCGCTAATGACGTTAACATAAAAGGTGCGGGGACTTTTAAACGCTGTAATATTGCCCCTGAAATTACCCCAACTGCAATAATGAGCACTAGCCATCCCGTTGCAACTAATGTCAATTCTGGAAATTCTATTATCGGTTGAGGATCTCCATCGCTCCCCACAACAATTCCTGCTAATAAAATAAGAATAATTAAGCGAATTGTATGGGAAATAACAATTTTCTGAGGTGGGGTATGAGTATGGTCAGTTAATGCCAGAATAGCTGCCATAGCACCGGGCACAGAGCCAAGCATCGCTTCTTGTTTTGTCCAACCGACTTTGCGGTAAAACCAAAAAAAACTAAATGAAAATTGTACAGCCAAACAGACAACTAGCATCAATAGTAAAAGAAATAAATTGTCTGCTTCATTAAGTGATACTTGATTAAACATCAAGCCCACAGAGGTCCCGAGCGTGACTTGAACAAAGGTAATAGTATGTTTAGGGATGGCAAACGAAACACCAAAACGATGAAAAATGATAATGGCAATGATTGGGCCAAACATCAATGCAAGGGGAACTCCGAGGTAAGTCAGCCCGCCACCAATCAAGGCACAGATGGAAATCCCACCTAACATTTTTAATAATTTCATCATATGGTATTAACCATTAAGTCTTTTTATAGTCCTAATTTATATCATATTATTTTAAGTCATATGACTTTAGTTTTTATTTATTTATTACCCTAGTGGTATCCACCAGAATTTATCTATTTATTAGGTTTTGATCTTATTATTTTGACTTGGTTTGAAAAATTTCTCTTAACTAAAATTAACATAACGTAGCCATAAAACTATTTTTTCCGTTTTATATTATCAGCACGAGCTTGATTCATTATTGCTTTGGACATCCATTGAGCTAACGCAGTGACTTGGGCATCATCCATTTTCCAAATATCTTTTAATACTAAAAATATTTCGGAACCATAAATAACAGAAAAGGCCCTAATCACTTTATCTATAATTTCTTGCGGATATTCTGATTTCATTGGCGATGTCACCATCGCAAGAATTTCTTTGCGATTTCCACGTTCTAGACGCTTATCATTAACATTTTGTGGATCAGCTCGACCCTGAGCCCACTGCTGCAATGACGCTTGCAATGCGGCCCGTAAAACACCTTCATGTTCAAACATACGCGGAAATGCATAGGTTAATAACTCGTCAATACGATCTTCAGTTTGCTCACTTTGTGGGCGCCAAGTTAAAATTGGCCCTAAGCTCTCATTAACCGTTGCAGTAATTAAATCGGCCTGCGTCGGAAAATAACGATAAGCTGTCGCACGAGAAACTCCCGCTTCAAGCGCTAATTCAGAAACAGAAGGCATTGCCCCTTTTTCAAATAAATCTAAAGCCGTCGTAACCAATAATACATAGGTCCGTTTTCGTGTCCCTTTGTATTCTGAGTATGAATTAGTTTTAGACATTAATTTATCCTTAAAATACTGTCACTTACTATAAATCGAGTTAATACTCATGAAAACATATAAGTGTGAATAGGTAAACATACTTGATTGATAATTTGTAAAAATTTATCCATAAAGATGATTTTAAAAGTAATAACAAAAGACAGAATAATTACATTTAAATATTATAAGTTTCCACATCCATTCAAAATAATTCAAGACTCTTATTGAGAATTTATTTCTATTTATCAATAGGATATATCATCCAGACACCAATGCCCTTCACCATAAAATGTAAAATGAGACTGCAATCTCATTTTACAACCAAATAAAATGATACTATAGTCTCATTATGATGAAAAATTCAACGTTAGTTTTACTCTGAAAGGGTTTTTCTATGAAAAAATATCCGGGTTTTATTTATATTGTAACAACGCTTGACACGAAAAGTGCTGAACTATTTTATGTCAGTGAATTAATCAAAAACGCCGGATTGGCGGTACGTACCGTTGACCTGACAACACAACCAACGCAATTAGATAAAAACGCAGATATCAGCGCACATGCCGTTGCAAGTTTTCATCCACTTGGCGCTGAAGCCGTTTTCTGTGGTGATCGCGGTAAAGCCATTGAAGCCATGGCACACGCTTTTAGCCTTTACCTTGCCGCACAAACAGATGTTGCCGCTATTCTTGGTTTAGGAGGGTCAGGCGGAACCGCACTCATTACACCCGCCATGCAAGTGTTGCCTGTAGGTATTCCAAAATTAATGGTTTCTACGATGGCATCAGGGGATATTTCCGGTTATATCGGCGCCAGTGATATTTCGATGATGTACTCCGTCACTGATGTGTCTGGTTTGAATATCATTTCCCGTAAAGTATTAAAAAATGCAGCCAACCAAATTGCAGGAGCGGTTTGGTTTGATAGCGAAGAACAACCGCACGACTTAAAGCCCGCGATTGCCCTAACCATGTTCGGGGTAACGACCCCATGCGTCCAGCAACTTACAACACAGTTAGAAGCCCAATATGACTGTCTAGTCTTCCATGCAACAGGCAGTGGTGGTAAAGCCATGGAAAAACTGATTGATAGCCAGTTATTGCATTCTGTTTTAGACATTACAACCACTGAAGTGTGTGATTACTTATTTGGTGGCGTACTAGCATGTGATGAAGACCGCTTTGGTGCTATTGAGCGTACTCAAACCCCTTGCGTGATGTCTTGTGGAGCCTTGGATATGGTGAATTTTGGTCGCCCTTCCACTGTGCCTGAACACTATCAAGATCGCTTGTTTTATCATCACAATGCTCAAGTCACTTTAATGAGAACGACCAAAGAAGAAAATCAGCAAATGGGTCGTTGGATTGCCGAAAAGTTAAATCGTTGTCATGGTGAAGTGCGCTTTATTATTCCAACAGCAGGTTTCTCAGCTTTAGATGTTGAAGGTGCTCCATTTTGGGATCCTATCGCAGACCAAGCCTTCATTGATACTTTAACCGCAAATTTAATAATAACAGAGAAAAGACAGCTTATTTTGAGTCCTTATCATATTAACTCCTCAGAGTTTTGTAATCAGGTTATTCAGCTTCATCAGGAAATTTTGAACAAATAATAGAGGTTAATTATGAAACATAACCGCACAGATTTATTAAAAAAATTTAGAGACATGATTGCTCGGGGAGAACCAATCATCGGTGGTGGCGCAGGAACAGGACTATCGGCGAAATGCGAAGAAGCGGGCGGTATTGATTTAATTGTTATCTATAACTCAGGCCGTTACCGCATGGCGGGTAGAGGTTCCCTTGCAGGTTTATTAGCTTATGGTAATGCGAATGAAATCGTTATGGATATGGCAAAAGAAGTTTTACCTGTAGTAAAACAGACGCCAGTTCTTGCGGGTGTGAATGGAACAGATCCATTCTGCCAATTCGATAAGTTCCTTGATGATATCAAAGCAACAGGTTTTGCAGGGGTGCAAAATTTCCCTACTGTCGGTCTAATTGATGGTAATTTCCGCGCCAACTTAGAAGAAACAGGTATGGGTTATGGGTTAGAAGTTGAAATGATCCGTTTAGCCCACGAAAAAGATTTACTTACAACGCCTTACGTTTTTAGTGCTGAAGATGCCATTGCGATGACTCAAGCTGGTGCTGACATTATTGTACCACACATGGGGCTAACGACTGGCGGGAATATTGGCGCAGAAACGGCACTGACGCTCAAAGATTGTGTGCCATTAATCAATGAATGGGCAAAAGCGGCAAAAGCAGTACGCGAAGATGTGATTGTTCTGTGCCACGGTGGCCCAATAGCTACCCCAGAAGATGCTGAATACATTTTAGCCAACTGCCCTGATTGCCATGGCTTCTATGGTGCCAGCTCAATGGAACGTTTGCCAACAGAAGTGGCATTAACCGCCACCACACAAAAATTTAAATCAATTACACGTTAGTTTTTTACTTTATATTTTGCCAACACCAGGCGCCTACTTTGGTAGGCGTTTTTTTATCTTTCTAGCCACAAAGTTATTTCCCTTTTTCCTGGTAAATAGAATGCCCTTTGCATAAAAAATGTGTTAGGCAAGCCATAAATATAGGCATACCAAAATAGAGCACGCCAAAGGCAAAAGCCACATGGGGTTTATCTGGAAACTCCCCCCCCGTAGAAATACTCAAATAATAGTCAATCGACCTTAAATATTCAGGCGTTAATCCGCCATAAGGTACGAGAAAAGATAAAATTAACACCGAGAAAATACAGAACATAAAATTGAGTGCCATTAACGCTGAATAGCCCATATTTTCAGAGCGTTCTTGCTCTGTTCGACTGGTTAAACCAAAAAGCATTCGATTTGCGACAGTGGCACTATACAAATATAAAATTAATGGGGAATCCCCTAAGACTGACATATTAATAGCCAGAGCAAAAAGGCCATAGAAAAGGGCAAATAACGTTAATATTCGCCAATCACGAAATACCGCCATAAAGACGCCTGAGTGAACTAAAATAAATTCAAAAATCAGGATCAGTGTCAGGTTATAAATAATTTCTACTGTATAGTATTCAGGAAAAAACCATACCGATAAAATAAAACCGACATAAAATAATGAAAAGCCATAATTTATTATTTTAGAAAAAGCACGAATAATGCTGAAAGAATGCGGAGTTTCCTTCACACTTTTTACTGAAGATTGTTTTGGGAAAAAACCTTGGTTGTTATCTTTCCCATTCCTTGGTGGCTTTACCATTACCTCACTCCATGTCATCAATATCACTTTACTAATAAGCTACTTGATAACACAAAAAATAAACAGTGGCTAAAGTCCGAATGGCGGATTCAGGATAAGATAAAGTGTAAGGAATATCGACAAGATGGCATGAACGTACACTCGCCATGCCACAGATAGATTAAATTGAAATTAAACCAATTTGGCGATCAGCGTATCTAAATCACCTTGTAAGAAATTCACGGGTGGAATTTCAATCACGGTATATGCACCTGCAGCTTGTTTCATGGTCGCACGTGCGGCAGAAACCATAAACTGAGAAGTGAGTGCGGGATTATTAATACGCATTGAATATTCGAATAACTGGTTATGTGTTGCCCCTGAAACCCCTTTATGGGTCATGTGCACACCATGCCCAACATCTTTTAATGCATCAATGCTATCGACTTGACGAATATGTGTTTCATCAGAAGAAAAATAGCTATCTGCTTTAATTGCTTGAGTCACTGCATCAAAATTCACGCCACTTTCTAATTCAACATAAACCATACGGCGATGAACCCCAGTCCCTAATGGGATTGTGACAGAAAGTGCATCTTTGACGCCATCAATTGCTTTGGCAGCCACACTGTGCCCCATACTCATCCCTGGTCCAAAATTAGTAAAAGTTACCCCTTTTGGTGCCATCGCTAACATTAGAGTTCGCATAATCGAATCCGAACCAGGATCCCATCCAGCAGAAACAACTGCCACGCTATTATGTTGCTTCGCAATATCATCTAAGCTGTGTTTTAAAGCGACAATATCTGAATGAACGTCAAAGCTATCAACCGTATTAATTCCCAAACTTAAAATTTTTGCTGCTAATGGACCGATTGCACGCGTAGGTGAACAGAGTAGCGCAACATCAACTTCTCCTAGTTTTTCAATATCATCAACCACTTTGTAGGCTGAAAGTTCAGCGGGAATATCTTGTGTATTGCGACGAACTACCCCGACTAACTCAAAATCTTCAGCGGCCAGAACAGCTTCTAGTGCATAGCGGCCAATATTACCGTAGCCCACTATTGCTGCTTTAATTTTTGTCATTTTTACTCCTATACCGTGCTGATGTTGCTTATTAAATTATTTATACCCGTAATCCTTCAAGTTGCAGCGCTTTTCGTTGAGGTATAAGTGACTACGCTCAGCTCGCCGAGTCACATAGTTTATCTATGTTCCCCGCCTATCTTCCCTTGTCGCCTACCTGCAACTCGAATTATTTAGGGTATATAGCGAAATTAAATTTAACAGAATAATTAAAAGTAAACAAAACATTAGCCTAATTAAATCAGATGCATTTTAACCCTATTTTCATTGTTGAAATCCATGTAGAATTAGCCACTCAACAAGCTTTCCCTAACATTCATGAATATATAAAGGTTCTCAATGCATCAATCTGATGTGACTGAGCGGTCACTCTTTTCGCTCAGCTGGCCAATTTTTATCGATATTTTTCTTCATTTGGCCACATTATTAATTAATACCTATATGGTTAGCCACGTTTCTACTGCCTACCTTGCTGCTATGGGGGTGGGAAACCAAGTGTTTGACCTATTTATTACTATTTTTAACTTTATAAGTGTGGGATGTAGCGTTGTTATTGCCCAATACTTAGGAGCAGGCCGCAGAGAAAAAGCCAGCCAAGCAATTCATATTTCAATCGCGTTTAACTTTATTCTTGGTTTTTCTAGCGCGCTAGTCGCATTATTTTTTGGCTATAGCATTCTAACTATCATGAATATGCCATCACATTTAATGGCTGATGGTTATACTTATTTACGTATTTTAGGGATATGTTTAATTCCTGAAGCGATTTCAATTATTTTAGCCGCATGCTTGCGAGTTTATGGTAAAGCACAGCCTGCAATGTGGGTCACATTAATCGCTAATGTGATTACCGTGTTTGGTAACATCATTGTTCTTTATGGTTTCTTTGGGTTACCACAATATGGCCTTGAGGGCGTTGCTTGGTCAACTGTCGTTGGGCGTATTGTTGCCGTTATTTTACTCTTCTGCCTACTGTTTTATGGGTTGAGGATTAAATTTGTCCCAATGATGCTAATACACTGGTCGCGAAAAATGTTGGGTAAAATTTTACATATTGGCTTACCCTCCGCCGGTGAAAACCTCGTTTGGATCCTCCATTTTATGACCGCATCTGCGTTTATCGGTCTCATGGGAGAAACATCTCTTGCGGCACAAACACTCTATTTCCAATTGTCATTATTTATCATGCTGTTCGGTATCTCTATCAGTATTGGTAATGAAATTATGGTTGGCCATCTTGTTGGAGCAAAACGCTTTGAGGATGCCTTTAGGCGCGGGGTAAAAAGCCTCAAAATGGGTTTTTACGTAACAATTGGTGTCGTTATTGCCTTTTGGTTATTCCGTGATCCTATCCTAAATAATATTACGGACGACCACGGTATTATTGAATTATTGCTGCCATTGTTCTTACTTTCGGTGTTCTTAGAACCCGGCAGAACAATTAATATCGTGATGGTGAATGCCTTACGTGCCTCAGGTGATGCCCGCTTTCCTCTGTGTACCGCCATTATTTTTATGTGGGGCGTCGCTATCCCATTAGGCTACTTCTTAGGCATAAAAATGGAGATGGGTCTCTTAGGTATTTGGCTAGGTTTCTTTGCTGATGAATGGTTACGCGGCTTAACGAATGCATGGCGCTGGCGTTCACGTAAGTGGCAAAGTAAACGTCTTGATGTAGAAAGCTAATCTGTTCCGTTATCACTCAGTCCTGCCGAATTTTATAGGCAGGACTTTTGTGACCAGGCTCAAAATTAGAATTTTTTCATTTTTATAATTCAAATTAGAGATAATATTTCTCTTCACTCTCTTTAAATCCCCTAACTTAGTGAAGTTTTTCTCCAGACTGTTGTTTAAAATAATAAAATCGAAAAAGATTTTATTAAGGGGACTTGCCATGCATGCTCAATCACAACCACTACTTTGGCAATATTTTATCAAAGCAGTAAAACAAGAAGTAAAACCTGCCTTAGGTTGTACTGAGCCAATTTCATTGGCATATGCTGCTGCTAAAGCCGCTTCATTTCTTGATGGGCAAGTGATCCGTGTCTGTGCTTTTGTCTCTCCTAACCTCATGAAAAATGGCATGGGTGTAACCGTCCCCGGGACAGGTATGGTAGGTCTACCTATCGCAGCTGCGCTTGGTGCTGTTGGGGGCGATGCCGATGCAGGTTTAGAAGTTTTAAAATCAGCGTCTGCAGATGCCATTGCTTTGAGTAAAACCATGTTAGCGCAAGGAGCTATTACTGTAGATATCAAACACCCTTGTGATGATGTTATCTACTCTGAAGCCACGGTATACACACAAACTGAATCCGCAACCGTCATCATTGCAGGGTCGCATACCAATATTGTTAAAATCGTTCATAACAATCATACCGTATTTGATGCCACAACAGCTCAACCTCACCATGAATCGCCCGTTGACTGTGCGGCTGATGTCCCTCTGCCCCCCGTCACCGCCAAGTCTGTTTATCAATTTGCTACCGAAGCACCTTTAGAGGATATTCGTTTTATTCTTGAAGCCGCACATTTAAACGAAGCTTTATCTCAAGAAGGCTTACGCAACGTTTATGGCTTACATATCGGTAAAACATTACAAACCCAGCGAGACCGTGGCCTGCTTTCAAAAGACTTAATGTCAGAAATTATGATCCGCACCTCTGCCGCCTCAGATGCGCGCATGGGCGGTGCCGTATTACCCGCAATGAGCAACTCCGGCTCAGGCAACCAAGGTATTGCAGCCACCATGCCTGTTGTTGTGACTGCTGATTACCTACAATCTTCAGAAGAACAACTGGCTCGTGCATTGATGCTCTCCCATCTGATGGCAATCTACATTCATAACCAGCTTCCTGCATTATCGGCATTGTGCGCTGCGACAACAGCGGCGATGGGAGCTGCCGCGGGCATTGCTTGGTTACTAGAATCCCGCTATGAAGTCGTTGCAATGGCAATTTCCAGTATGATTGGTGATGTTAGTGGTATGATTTGTGATGGCGCATCAAACAGTTGTGCAATGAAGGTGTCAACCAGTGCGAGTGCCGCTTATAAAGCCGTGCTAATGGCATTAGATAATAGCTGTGTTAAAGGGTCGGATGGTATTGTGTCTGATGATGTCGACCAATCTATTGCCAATTTATGTTCTTTAGCCGCGGGTTCAATGAAACATACTGACGTGCAGATTATTGAAATTATGGCCGCTAAAGCACGCCCTTAACGCCGTCGCGTTGTTGGCTACATTCGCCAACCCTAGTCACATACTTG
>NZ_JAMPNG010000029.1:0-35981 GCF_028479245.1 Providencia sp. PROV223 | reverse complement strand
ACGTTACGTTATCGATGTTCCTGAATCATTTAACAATCAACTGAATGATGATATTTACATTGATGACTTTAAAATCAAAAGCAGATTTATTTACCCACCAGCGTTTAAACAACGTATTGAATTACGAGAAAAAGAACTTCGAGAAGCAATTAATCGCCCTGAAAATGAGATGAATAACGCTCCATACCTTAAAGAAGTAATCCAATTACCGGACGGTAAAGGTGTTATTTTTGATCGAAATGAGCCTGGGGCAGATGATGCTTATCGGGTATTAGAAGCCCATCTCTATGTTGACCATATCGCTTTTATTATTACTACTGAAATCCGAGATTTTTCTGATAAAAAGTATGAAAAAAGAAAAGCCAGTTTTTTAGCTAGAGGTGGGACAGAAGTTCAATCAAACCAAAAGCCAATTCGTTTAGCGGCTATGTATTCACTAATTTCTCGATTAAGTGGACGATTAGATCATGAAATCCCGACCGATAAAGGTATTTGTATCCCGAATGGGTTTATTTTAGATGATAATGATAAGCACCAGCAAAAAATCGCTATTGTCTATAAAAATGATGAATTGTTATTGTTCTTAGAATCTGACAATCGTTACTTAGGGTCTAATGATACGTTATTAAATCGAGAAAAAGAGATAAATGAGGCAATGAAGCAACAAGCGTTACACACAATAAAAAAAGGAAATTTATCAATTAGTAATATTCCAGCACAAGAATGGTTGATGACAGGAAACCAGGAAACTTTGTCTAAGGAAAAGAATATAAGAATATCCAATTTACCATATTATGATTTTTGGTTTTTTGCCAATGAAGCAACATCAACTGAAATAATACCACTACTACATATTGGTATGAATAATCGAAATAAATTCACTTCATACAGTGATGCCGAAATGGTCGAAATATGGGATCGAATTGTCGGCTCGTTACGCTATAAACCCAATGCGTTTTAATCTATAAAAGAGGGATAATAAATATCTAAACAGTAAGCCCTATTTCTGATACGAATCCGAAAGGGAACGATAAATAACGGCTAAAAAACACTGAGTATTTTGGTGGTTCAGATAAAAATGGTCTTCCATTATCAATGACTGAACTTTCGCATAAAGATAATAACGTTATTTCCAAAAAGTAGGTTCACAATGAAAGGATTTGTCTGTCTTGGTGACAAAAATACCCATGGAGGCCATGTGCTCTCGGCTTCATCCACAATGTACATTGACGGTAAACAAGTTGCACTCGTTGGAGATCTTGTTTCCTGCCCCAAACACGGAAATAACACCATTATAGAAGGGGCTGATTCCGCTTTTGATAATGGTATTGCCATTGTAGTGGATCAGTGCCTATGTGCATGTGGGTGTCGGGTGATCAGCTCCGAGCCCACAACCCATACAAAATAAGCAGATAAGGATATTGAATCGATGTATTGGAAGATCCCCTCTATTCCGAATAAAACACCGATAGAAAAACCCAACTATAAGGTTATACTCTTCTTTTTCGTAACGATAGTTGCTGCCGTTTATGCCTATAGTGTCACATTATCGGCAGAGCAAAAAACACGGTTATTATTTATCGCATTCGCCATTATCGCCCTCCTCTTTTTTGCCTGTATCAGTTTTTTATACGTTCGTTATCAACATTCCGTGATCACCTGTCACAACTGGGAAAAAGAGAAAGAAATCACAAAAAGGGAATGGCAAGCATGGTGCCAATCTTCAGTGATCTCTATCGCAAACGTTATCTATACCCCCGATAAAGACGGTACTGACGTGTTTTTGCAAGAAGCAGAAGCCGTTCCGATGTTTCCAAATAAACCTCGTCGTTTATTCAATCTTTTGCAATTTGATAATGACTTCATTGCAACCCTTGATGCACAACTCGAAAAACAGTCTCCTCTTTATCGGTCTTATCTGTCAAAAATTTACCTCTTCGACAGTGATGATAGTATCAGTAATGAAAATTTAATTTATGAACATTGGCAGCTCAAACCTATTCGATCACCTCGCTATCAAGATATTTTTTCAGCTTATGATGATACTGAACAAAACAAGATGTTTTTAATTGTGACGATCCAGTCGCAAGCAAAATACAGCGAATTTATTTCAGCTCAACTATTTTCAACAAACCAACAATTCATGAATTCAAATAATGCCAACGTAAAAGTCGAACGCGTCATGGAAATAGACACCCAAGATATCGATAATGAAATAGTGAAATACGTGGATTACAGTGGGATATCGAGAAAGAATACATTCCAAACATGGATAACTGAGAGTCAGCAAGATATCGTAGATAACGTTCTCATCACCTACACTGAAAAAAATATTGAGTTTGATAAAACTATTCCAATTCGTTCTTTAGCATTATCTTATTCAACGCCTCATCCGAATGCATTTTTTACATACCTTTCACTCGTAACTGAAATATCATTAAAAACAAAATTAGACCAAGTCCTCATTCACCCAAATCCTCATGGTGCCAGTTACGCGGTTTATATTCGTAGGTCTTAATATGAAAAATAAAATATCCACAAGTTTTCCTCGTGGGAAGCTATTTGCGATTTTTTTAGTCTTACTTCTAAGTTTATCAGTCGTTTTATTTGTCACTTATCAATATCAACCCTTTGACTTAACACCATACTATATTGGAATGTCGACATTCAGTATCATTGCTTTATTCGGTATTTATTTTTATCCTATAAAAAATAAATTTTCACAAAGACAAGAACAGAAAGCGTTTAAGCCACAGAATAGCTCAATCGATTTACATGCGCCGATTAAACAAATAAGCTTATTGCATGATGAAATTATTCAGGCACTACGTAACCAATACGGCACTTTCTGGCATTCCAAAGTCTCCATTCAGCTCCTCCTCGGCTCCCACTCCGCCGTCGAAAAACTCGCCCCTAGCCTGACGCAAGAAATCTGGCAAGAGTGTGATGGCACCTTGCTTATCTACGGTGGCGATATCGGCAGTTCCATCGACTCAAAGCGACTAGAGACCCTCAAACACCTACGCCGGCGTCGTCCGCTCGATGGCGTGATTTGGGTGACGGAAAACAGCATTTCTTCCCAGCTTTTAGACAACAACGTCACTTTCACTAATCTCAATACCGCAACAGCCCATAACGCAGGGCGTGCAATCCAAAACCTCTTCCAAGCATTAGGTTGGCGTGCGCCTGTTTGGGTATGGAGTGTCAGTGACCAACAATCCCTCAGTGCTGTTGAAACGCCCTCTATCCTCTGCATGATAGAGCAAAATATGCCAGCCGAGGCGTTATCACCTAGCTTGTTAAGCCTGATCCCCGCACTTGTGATCAACGGAACCCAAGCATTACTTCGCGAACAGAAACACACCTATCTACTCGCCTTAGCCCAATTTCTACAAAACGGGGGCAGCCAGCAGCTTGCGACCGCATTAGCGCCACTCAATACCCAATTACGTACGCTGCCTTTTTCTGGCATCGCATTTAGCCCTTCTATCAATTCGTTAAATCAGCAACGGTTACCCAATAGTTGGCACCCTGATACCCGCTGGACAAGCTGGTTGAATGTGCAATCTGAACTGGCATCCGGTTTACAGCCTGCCTCTTTAGGCTTTGACAAAAAACGTCTCGTTCAATACGGCGCGGCCACCGCCATGACCTTGTGGGGCGCAGGCATGATTGTCTCTTATTTCGCCAATCGCCAGCTTATTGAAGAGAGCTACCAAAGTGCGAGCGTCGCCGCTAACAGCCAATTACCGGAAACTGAACGCCTCAAAGCTCAGTATGATTTTCAGCAAACTCTTGGGCTGTTAACTCATCGGGAACAGAACTCAGTGCCTTTTTGGCTGCATTTTGGCTTGAATAGCAATGAGCCGCTATTAGCGCATTTATGGCCGTTGTATCAGCAGACGGTACTCCCTCCTCTGCGAGATAATATCCGTCAACAACTTGAGCAACGATTGCAAGCCTATACACAATTATCGCCAAATAGTGATGAGCGTCGCCAAGCTACACAACGTGCATATCAAGATTTAAAAACTTATCTCATGATGAGTACGCCTGAACGCATGGATCCGGCGTTTTTCACTGATAGTATCCTAACTACCCTACCCGCCCCTCAGGGAATGGATGAAGGAGAATGGCACACTCTCGGCAAAGAGTTGCTCATGTTCTACGCGCAGCAGCTACCCAAGCATCCTGGCTGGCAATTATCGGCTAACAATAATCTGATTAATCAAAGCCGTACCTTACTCATTCGACAAATCGGCCAACGCAGCGAAAGTGCTTCGTTATACCAAAAAGTGCTTTTGCAAGCACAGAATCAATTTCCGGATATGACTCTCAATGACATGACAAACGATACCGATGTTAGCTTTTTATTGACCACCGATGAGTTTGTACCGGGAATTTTTACTCGCAAAGCATGGGAAGAGTCCATTGAGCCAGCAATCAAAAAAACGGTCGAATCGCGACGCAATGAAATTGACTGGGTATTGAGCGACAACCAGCATGAACTTAGCCAAGATATTTCGCCTGACGTACTTAAACAGCAACTCACCGAGCGTTATTTTGCCGATTTTTCAAGTAGCTGGTTAAATTTTTTAAACAGCCTGCAATGGCGACAGACCGACAGCCTGTCCGATACTATTGACCAGCTCACATTAATGAGCGATGTTCGCCAATCTCCGGTCATTGCCCTGATGAATACCCTTTCCTACCAAGGAAAAACCGGACGCCAAACAGAAAAACTAGCCGACTCGTTTGTTAACTCGGCAAAAGAGCTGCTCAACAAAGAACAAAAACCGGTGATTAACCAAAAAGCCGATTTTACGGGGCCATTGGAAGAGACGTTTGGTCCTATCCTAAACTTTGTTGATCCTCAAGCCACCTCACAAACCGGTGATAACCTGAGTTTACAAGCGTATTTAACCCGTATTACTCGTGTGCGATTAAAACTTCAACAAGTGGTAAATGCCCCCGACCCACAAGCCATGTCCCAAGCCTTCGCACAAAGTATTCTAGAAGGTAAAAGTGTCGATTTTGCACAAACCCGAGACATGGGAAGCTTGATTGCCGCCAGCTTTGGTCAAGAGTGGCAACCTTTTGGCGATGCACTGTTAGTGGAGCCGATGACCCAAGCGTGGCAGCAATTGCTCACACCAACTGCCCAAGGCATTAATAGCGAATGGCAAAATGCGATTGTTAATGAATGGAACAACGCCTTTGGCGGTCGCTATCCCTTGAAAGATACGCAAAGCGATATTTCTTTGCCTCTGATGGCACAATATCTTCGCCCTGATAGTGGACGTATTCAGCGTTTCTTAGAAACACGTTTGCAAGGTGTCTTACGCAAAGAAGGCAACCATTGGGTACCCAATAGCACGAATGCTCAAGGCTTACGCTTTAACCCTGAGTTTATTCAGGCGATGAATACCTTGAGTGAGCTAGGCGATGTAGCGTTCGCAAACGGAGAAGCTCGCCTATACTTCGAAATGCGCCCAGGCACCAGTAAACAAGTGATGCAAACGGTACTGGTGATCGATAAGCAAAACCTCACCTACGATAACCAATTCCCTCAATGGCAACGGTTTGTATGGCCTGCCGATACCGTCGCGTCAGGCGCCTCATTGTCTTGGATGACGACCTCCACCGGTACCCGACTCTATGGTGATCATCGTGGTGTTTGGGGGTTAATCCGTTTACTCGATATAGCCAATGTCGCGCCTTATGCAGGAAGCACCAGTAGCTATACCGTGTCATGGACCACGCCAGCTGGCAATACACTCAATTACCAACTGCGTACTGAAATGGGCCAAGGCCCACTGGCGCTATTAAAACTACGTAACTTTGTGCTACCTGAAAAAATCTTCTTGGATAATTAGATCATCGTTGATAGTTATTTTCGATTTGATGTTTTTCGTATATTAAAAACACTCTCTAACGTTGCTCACTAAATAAAAATGCGTCTTGGTTGAAACATTTTATTTATTATGGTGCAAAAAATGAACGATGACCGCTCAAAAACTGATATAAAACTTCAGGATAGATATTTGTAGGATCTTAAAATCATTTTGATGATATCTAGTGGGCAGTATTGAACATTAAACTCATCCGTTTGACACAATAGATCTTATCAGTACCAAAGAATCGGACATCGCAAAACAAAACATCAAAGGAACATACGTCATGTCAGAGAAAAAGACTCCTGAAATCGGCGAATGCCAACACGTTTCATATTATCACCCTCAATGGGATGAAAAAGGAAAATGTCATTGGAAAGGGGTTGAACTTCAACACGAATCCCTTAATGCGGAAGCCAAATGCGTGGTTCCTCCAACCAAAATTATTCCAGTCATTTTTTTACCCGGGGTGATGGGCAGTAATTTAAAGTCATCCGGTGGTAAATTTGAAAAAGATGAAATGATTTGGCGTGGAGATAACGATATACAAGTTTATCTTGACTGGGCTAGATTAAATGGAAAACAACGTAGA
The DNA here is from genome assembly GCF_028479245.1 of Providencia sp. PROV223. NCBI lineage: Bacteria > Pseudomonadati > Pseudomonadota > Gammaproteobacteria > Enterobacterales > Morganellaceae > Providencia > Providencia sp. PROV223. The sequence continues at coordinate 29,495 of NZ_JAMPNG010000029.1, read as the reverse complement.
GCATTATTAAATCCCGACGAAACAATTGTTGATAATGGTGGTGTCATTAATTCGAAGGTGTATTCGTTAATTACGGATGATGGTCTGGGGGATTGTGGAACATTACTTCAACCGAGAAAAGAGCGGGGTTGGGGCGAAATTCTCAATTTTAGCTATGGGAATACATTGAGCGTGCTTCAAGGCGCGTTGTTAGATGATTGGCAAAAAGCCGCCAGACGGCGTGCTGATGGTAAAGCGGGTATCAGCGATAACCCGAAAGAGAATGGTATTGTCCGCCAGTTATGCAATACCGTGTTAGGCACTGAAGATAAAAATGAAGATTGCTTAACCGAAAAAGAAGCCAGTCATTTTTTGAGCTTTCTCTATCCTTTGCATGTATTTGGGTATAACTGGTTGGAAGATAATGCCATTTCTGCCGCTAAATTGGTTGAGTATATTGATAAAACCCTCCGATATTACCAAAGTCAAGATGGACACGGACATGGTCTCGCGATTGAAAAAGTGATTTTAGTTACGCATTCCATGGGAGGATTAGTGGCTCGTTATGCCATGAATCCGCCAGACGATGCCGAATTTAAAGGGTGTCAGGATAAGGTGTTAGGCGTTGTTCATGGCGTCATTCCGGATTTGGGGTCACCCGCCGCCTATCGACGAATGAAAGTGGGTGGAAAACAAGAAGGATTGGCGGGTATTGTCATGGGGAAATCCGCCGAAGAATTGATGCCGGTATTAGCCCGTGCCCCTGCGCCTTTACAGTTATTGCCTGCGCCAAACTATACCAGTAATGCCCATGGGATGGCGTGGTTTAGTGTTGAAAAAGGGAATGCTGATGGCAGTGATTTAGTCTTACCCCAAAAAGGCGATCCGTTTGGTGAGATTTACCTGAATAAAACCTTATGGTGGCGGTTATATGAGTCCGATATCATCGATAAAGCAGGGGGGGTTAGCCAAAATAACTGGAAAGAGTATTTCGACCTTATGAAAGATAAGGTTAAATCTTTTATTTCATCGTTAAATGTCGCTGGTTATCATCCCAATACCTATGCATTTTATGGGCACACAAGGCCGTCGGATGGCTCAGTGAAATGGCATATCACGTCAATCACGTACCCGAAAGATATGCATGACGGCGATAAAAAAATTCCCAATAACTACCGTGAAGTGCCTTTGCCGTTTAACCGCTCCCGTCTTTATGAATTAAAATCCTCAAAATCTGCGGGAGATGGTACGGTTCCTGCGGAGTCCTTTAAGACAATCCAACATCAAAATGGGCAGTCCATTAAAAGTGTGTTAGCAACGGATGTCGACCATCAAGGCGCTTATGAAGTCAAAAACCTCGAGGATATTCATCAACGCCCTGCACTGCAATTTACCCTGCGAGCCATCGCTAAAATGGTCCAAGAGGTACCCGCATGTTAATGAAGACCTCGTTGCGCTCAATCTGCTTTTCTTTAGGCCTAGTGCTTTTTACGCCAACGTTGTATGCAAATCCCATTGTTAAAAAGGACGCTGTTATGGTTGAACCGTTATTTTCAAAAACAAAACCGCAATGTGCGGGTATTTATGTGGTGGATGTTCCTGAGTCTTTTAATAATGGTACGCATAAAGCCACGTATGATGACTTTGATATCGAAAGTCAATTTATTTACCCGCCCGCATTCAAACAACGTATTGCATTGCGTGAAGAAGCGCTTAGGAATCAAAAAACCAGTCAGAAAAATGCCCCTGCGTTGAAAGAAGTCATTCAGCTTCCCGACAATCAAGGGGTGATATTTGATAAAAATAAATCAGGATCGCAAGATTCTTATCGAACGTTAGAAGCTCATGTGTATCTCAATCATATTGCTTTTATTATTACTATAAATATTAGAGATTTGTCTGCCGCTAGATACGCGGATGAAAGAAAGTCTTATTTAGAAGCTGGTTTTACTGAAATCGAATTAAATGATAAACCCACTAAATTAGCAGCAATGCGCTCGTTGATTTCGCGATTAAGTGGGCGATTAGATCATGAAATTCCAGTCGATAAAGGCTGGTGTATTCCTAATGGCTTTATTGCTGATGATAGAGGTCAACATAAAATAGAGGTCGGATTTAGTTATGAAAACGACGATTTACTCTTTGGAATAAATACTAACAATACGATGATTGACAATAGTGACACTCTTTTTGGTCGAAGTGATGCAATTAATGACGCATTGAAAGCGTCAAGCATGAAAACCTTAAAAAAATATGCGTCTATGGCAAATGGTATTCCATTTGAAGCATGGCTTTTTGATGGCACTCAAAATTATGAACAGAAAACGCGACAGGTTTATGACTTCATACTCTATGCTAATGAATCTGTTGCCTCAACATCCAAGCTATTAGCAACAATAGCATTAAATAGCAAACGTAAACAAACTCGCTATAGCGAATCTGAAATGGTCGATATTTGGGACAGAATTGTCGGCTCTCTGCGTTATAAGCCTAATTCATTTTAGTGTTTTCCAAAGTGACAGTGATTATGTTGTTATCGCTTAAATTTCACCTAAAATTGTTTACTTTAGCCCCCGCCGCTTAAGTACTAAAAGCACATAGGGTCTAATAAATGTGTCAAAAGATTACCTAAGTTTTTTCAACGCCAGATGGCAATACACTCAATTACCAACTGCGCACTGAAATGGGCCAAGGCCCACTGGCGCTATTAAAACTACGTAACTTTGTGCTACCTGAAAAAATCTTCTTGGATTAGCCTCGATAGGACATCACCTATGCCTTTATTAACTGCCTTACGCACAGCCTGTTTTACCGGAAATCCGCTTGTCGCTAATCAATTAGTGGAACAACAAGTCGTGTTATGGGAACGCTGGTTATTGCCAATCACAGCTGAAAATCCGGTTGGGGAAGACCCTGGCTATGACGATGACTTCGAACGCATGAAAGAAGAAGTCAACAAGCTATCAGGCTCAGATACACAATTAATCTGTACACTTGCCGAAAATCTCTTAACTCATGTCTGTAAAGACGCACGCGTGATCACTTACTACGTTTGGGCACGCTTGCATCAAGAAGGTGAAACGGGCCTAGCCGATGGATTAGGATTACTGGCAGGGTTACTCCACCGTTACCATGATGACTTGCTACCAAATCGCCCAAATAGCCGAAAGTCGGCCATTGAATGGTTGGCGGGTCAACGGGTTATCGACAGTTTATCCCTTTATCCTGAAGTGGATAGTAACGAATTCGCACGTATCGTGGCGTTACTTAGTTCGATTGTGGATGAATTTAGTACATGGGATGAAGCAAACCGTCCTAATCTTGCACCACTACTACGCGCATTAGAAAATCGACTTGCACAATCTGGTGGTGCGAATAGTGTTGTTCCACAAAATATTAAATCAACAGAAAATATCTCAACGAAACAGATATCATCGGGTATCAGCGCTATCACGCCTATTCAGTCTGGTCGAGAATTACTTGATCAAGCCAAAGTACTCGCCAATTATCTGCGTAATCAACCGAACGGCTGGCTGTCGGGTCACCGGCTGATGAAATCTGTCCGTTGGGATACCCTGCACCAATCGCCACCACAAAATCAGCAAGGTTGTACTCGATTAGCCCCACCACGCTCAGATGCCAAAGCGCAGCTAAAACGTTTATATCTGCAACAAAATTGGCTCGAACTCACCGAGCAAGCTGATCGATTGTTTGCAGAAGGAGTTAACCATTTTTGGTTAGATGTGCAGTGGTATTTGCATCAGGCATTGAGTAAATCCCCTGCGCCGTGGGACGGCTGGGCAGAGGTGATTGCTTCTGATTTAAAGCAGTTCTTACTTCGCTTGCCGGGTTTAGAAAATCTCGCTTGGGAAGATGGCACACCTTTCGCTGATGAAGTCACATTAGCGTGGATCAAACAGCATATTCTAGAAGAGAATATTCAGTCTCTCCATCACATGCCTGTTCGTGGCACAAGTGACGATGATAACGACTCAATATTTTCGTTAGAACAAGAAGCGTTAACTCAAGCTGACACTGAAGGCGTTGAAGCCGCATTAGCCTGGTTAATGTCACGTCCGAATATCCAAACACCCCGTCAAAAATGGTTGCTGCAATTAGTGATGGCAAGAGTGGCCGAACAATTTGCTCGTTATGATTTGGCACTGAATTTACTTCGTGAATTAGACCACAGTGCTGAGCAGATGCGTCTCGCTGATTGGGAACCACACTCGTTATTTGAAGTTAAAGCCCGCCAATTGCAACTGTTGCGAGGGAAAACGCAGCGTAATACGCCTGACAAAGCTGAACTGCATCATCAGATGTCTGAGTTACTGGCTCAACTAACACGATTAGATCCTGTGCGAGCCTTAGTACTCTACCCCTAAATTAATCAATGAGAACCACACAAATGGATGATTTAACCCTTCGCTATTATGATGCGGAGATGCGATATCTGCGTGAAGCAGCTAAAGAATTCGCTCAAGCTCACCCCGATCGTGCGGCGTTATTAGATTTAGACAAAGTGGGCATTCCTGACCCTTTTGTTGAACGACTTTTTGAAGGTTTTGCCTTCTCCATGGGGCAATTGCGCCAAAAAATTGATGATGATTTACCTGAGTTAACAGAAGGGTTAGTTAGCCTACTTTGGCCTCATTATCTACAAACCATTCCATCACTTTCTGTCGTTGAACTCGCGCCAGATATTCACGATATGAAACTCTCATCGGTGATCCCTGCTAACTTTGAAGTGCTTTCGCGCCCGATTGGTCCCAAAAAGACCGTCTGTCGCTATCGCACAACGCGAGACTTAACGCTCAATCCCATTGTGCTATCAACCGTTAATTTAACCACAGAGCCTGATGGCCGTTCCGTAATTCGTTTGCAGTTCGATTGTGCGAAGCTCGCTGACTGGAAACAAACCGCACTTAATGCACTCTCCTTTTATCTCTCTGGTGACGTTCCAACGACCTATGCACTCCATTTAGCGCTGACTAAGCAAGTTGCAGCCACCTATATTCGCCTGCCATCGTCCCCTGATCGTATTCGTTTACCCCTTTGGTTTTCCCCGGGGGGCTTTGCTGAAGAAGACCAACTGTGGCCTAAAAGTGATAGCACTTTCAGCGGCTACCAGCTATTACTGGAGTATTTTTCTTTCCGTGAAAAATTTTTTTTCGTCAACTTAAACGGGCTCGGTGAAATTCAATTACCTGAAGGATTGAGTCATTTTGAACTCGAAATTGTGCTTGATACGCTATGGGATAGCGACATTCCATTAAGTACGGATAACCTAAAACTGCACAGCGTTCCGGTGATCAACTTATTCAATATTGAAGCTGACCCACTCACCGTTAACGGGTTAGAAAGTGAATATTTACTGCGTCCCCGTCGCCTACAAGATGGGCACACCGAAATTTATGCTGTCGATACGGTTCATGGCACAAGACGAGATGAACACATTCACTATGTTCCATTCAGCAGCTTCCGCCACAGAGGCGGCATGTTGCGCCGCAATGCGCCAGAACACTACTACCACACTCGTGTTAAGCGCGGTGTCAGTGGGTTACATGATACATGGCTGATTTTAGGGGGAGAACGCGAACAACCGACCGCTACCCTTGAAAGTGAAACCTTATCTTTACAATTAACCGGCACTAACGGACAACTTCCACGCAAAGCGCTGCAAAGTACATTGCTCGACAGAACCGAAGAAACGCTACAAACCCAATTGCAGGTTCGTAATTTATGTAAGCCAACCCTGCCGTGCTATCCCCCTGCAGAAGATCGGTTCCATTGGCGTGTCCTCAGTCACCTTGGCGCTAGCTTCCTCAATATGATGGATAACGTAGAAGTATTACGTGGCACATTGGCACTCTATGACTGGCGAGATGATGATCTAAACAGCCGCAAACTCGATGCCATGATCCACGTTGAACAGCACCTTATTGAGCGCTTCGAAAAAGGCTTTTTACAGCGTGGTATTGCCATCGATATCACCCTTGATAGCAACGGATTTAACGGTGAAGGTGATATTCATCTCTTTGGTGAAATGCTCAATCGCTTTTTCGCGCTTTATACCGACGTGCATCTATTTAACCAATTAACTCTCCATATTGTACCAAAAGGAAATAGCCTCACATGGACAGAGAATCATCCTCAGTAAATCCGCTTTTTGATGCACTAGGGGAGCGTCTACCACTGGTTAACTTCTATCGGTTTTGCCAACTGCTAGAACAGAGTAATAAACAGCGCCCGCCACTCGGTAGCACCCAAGACCCGAAAACAGATGTTATCCGGTTTCGTCCCCATCGTGGGATGGGTTTTCCTGTCACCGAAATTAAAGGCATCGACATTGAAGACCGCTACCGAGATAGCAACACACCCAGTATTCGAACGACATTTTTAGGGTTATATGGTGTCACTTCCCCGCTACCGACAACCTACCTTGATGACATTGCACAACGACGTGAGGGAACCGAGTCTCTTACCGATTTTTTAGATATTTTTAACCACCGACTGACGACGCAGTTTTATCGTATTTGGCGAAAATACTCTTACCCTGCAACATTTTTATCGGGAGGTGAAGACGAAACTTCCCAGTATTTGTATGGGTTAATTGGCTTGGGGATCCCCGGCACTGCTCAACATGTGCAAGCGCCTTTATCCCGCTTTCTCGCATTACTGGGTACGCTACGTTTTCCAACTCGTACCGCCGAAGGGGTTATATCATTAGTTAAATTACTCGCGCCTGATACCCAAGTTAACATCAAGCCTCATGACCCAAGACGCATTGAGCAAGCCACTCAAACAGGGTTATCCTGCAGAACACCGATGACCTTAACCAATAAGCCTGTTTTAGGTCAGTATTCTACCGATATAAACAGCCAAATTTTGATTACCTTACAGACAGATAACTTTAATGAAGCCCGCAATTGGTTGCCTGACGGACAACTGTATCAAGATTTAATGGCGCTGTTGCATGTTTACCTAGGGTCAAGAGTCAATGCCCGTCTTTGTCTCAAATTACCCAGAAAGTTGCTCCCTAACGCAACGTTAAGCACGCAATCTCGCCAAGGTGTTCAACTGGGACGTACCGCCGCGATGGGCACATTGGCGCCTAATGCCCCTCACCGAGAACACATTATTACCTTAAATTTGGGGCGCTATCAGCGGTTATCGGCAACATCACACTCTACGCCGCCCTCACATTATGCTAATTATCGATTCTAATTCTGGGACTCACCTATGAAACAACTCCCTTTATTGTCATTTTGCGGCAAGACATTGGTGCTTCTGACAGCATTAAACCTCACTGGATGCGGACTTACTCAAATGGTCAGCGATGGCACTCGCAGTGCAGCAAACGCGATATTTTATAAGCAAGTGAAAGTCGTCCATCTTGATTTCGTGGCACGCGAAGCACTCAATACTGACGATACTGGCGCTTCGCTATCAACGATTATCCGTGTTTATCAACTAAAAAACTTTGAAAGCTTTGTTGAAAGCGACTATGCCACCCTTTTCGCTAAAGATAGCCAAGTACTCAAATCCTCATTAGTCACACAAAAAGACCTGCGAATTCGCCCTGGCGAATCAATTTCTCTTGATATGCCCCTTGAGGACGGTGCTGAATTTGTTGCCGTTGCCGTAATGTTCCATCACCCTGACCTTATCACCGACGACTGGCGCGTGGTGATCCCCAAAAAGCGGTTATTACCCGATGATCCACGCTTACTCACCCTCGCGGATAACACCATGACCTTGAAACCACTCGGAGAAAAATAGCATGTCCCAGCCTTCATTATATGAAATGTTGACGGGGTATTTTGCGGGAGGATTAGATATTGATGCTATCCCAGAACATGACCAAGTGATGGTATCCGTGATGGACAATATTCGCCGCATTCTCAACGCCAGAGCGGGTAGCATCGAACATCTTCCCGACTACGGACTCCCCGATATGAGTAAAATGATCCAAGGTCTCCCCGGTACCGCTCACAATATGATGACCATTTTATCAGCAACGTTACTCAAGTATGAGCCCCGTATCAAATCACTCTCTTTAGTGTTATTACCGCAAAATAGCTTTGGGGCACTCCATTACGCCCTTGAGGTTGAATTACATGAGCAAGGGTTAATCCGTTATGGCACTGAGTTTATGCCGGATGGACGCATTCTCGTCCACCATCTGAAAAAACAATTCGATACGATTTAACCGACGATAGCGTGAGAAGACTATGACCCCAGATTTAAACACATTACGCCTTGGTGGCGACCCTCGCACCCTGACTGATTTCTCTGCCCTTAAAGACGAGTTAAACAAACGCTTCCACCCTGCCCGCCCTGATGTTGACTGGGCTCGAGCTCATGGGCTATATTTGTCCTTATTCAACCAAAATGGCGCTGATTTACAAACTTGCGCATGGTTTACCCTGATCCGCCAGCATCAAAATGGCATTGCGGGATTAAACGAAGGCTTATCTTTACTCCAACATTTACTGAGCCGCCACTGGCAAGGATTATGGCCACAACAGACCCATGCCCGGGTTGAGATCCTCGCAACGCTGAGCCAACAACTCATGACAGGGTTACGCGCCCATGCACCTGTTTATGCAGACCTGCCAGCACTGTATCAAACTGAAGCGACGCTCAACCAAATTGGACAGTTGCTGCAAACATTAGAGCTCAAACACCTCACTCAGCTGGAACGACTGCAAAACTTGCTCACCACTCAAGCCAAGCAGCTCGAAAATACCGATGTTCCCGATAGTGGTTTTATTCCACCAACGCCGCTGCAATTGCCGAAAACCTCACCATCATCATTTCATGCCCGTGCCGCAGCAACGCCAATTTCCATCAAGGCCAATGCCACTATCAGTACACCGACACCGACCAAGCCTTCTTACCGCAAAGGCATTTGTGTGGGTCTGGCTTTCGGTATTGTGCTCACAGGCGCGCTGTGTGCAGGAACTTTGTATGTGTTACACCCGCAAATCAATAACCACGTTTTAGCGCAAGCGCTACCCCAGTTACCTGACTTTACGCCGAATATTGCCTCAATTCTTGAGCAACAATTACAACCTAATGCCGCGCAACCGAATAGTTTTTCTCCTGAAAAACTCAAGGTAATCGATAACTACCTCGTAGAATTAGAGTCCGTCTCCCCAATTTGGTCTCAGCAGTATGGATTAAGCATGGTGAGTTACCTCACGAAGCAATATGGTGAACGGCAAGAAGTCAGAGCGTTAAACGATAAATGGCAGCAAAATATGCAAATCAATGCGTCATCTCGCGATAAACTCCAACAGTGGTCTGAAGGAATGTCAGAGTTAAATAATCTCAGTACGCGCTTAGACAGTCTCGATGGTAAACCTCGCAGCTATATCACTGGGTCTGAATTAAAAACGATTATTTTTAATGCACGTCAACATTTTAATCAAGGGTTGCCACTCGAAGAAGAACTACGCCAACTAGAACAATTACAAGCGCAAGGCACTGTACCTGAATCAGAATATCAACGTATTGATACTCACTTTAAACAACTATTGAACCGATATGCATTGATTCAGCAAAATAAATAATTCCCTATCACTCGATAAATTGCTCATCGATATTGCCATCATTCTCGCCTTATTTTTCATAAATAAATGTATTTGAGTATAAGTGGGAATATCAAATCAATCATCGGCATGCTCAATTTGAAGAAAATACAATGAGTCAGGATGAACAAGGCGAAAATATCCAGCACCATTTTTGTCAATTTGATGTGAAAAAACGGATTTCTTGGGAATGTACGACTGAACATCAATCACGGAACGCCAAAGCCCATCTTTATGTCCCTGCAACCAAAGTGGTTCCTGTTATTTTTTTACCTAGCATTATGGGGTCTAACTTAAAACATAAAGATACGGGCGATTCTGTCTGACGACAACCGTTCTACTGAGATGAATGGCGATAAGCGCAAATATACGTTACTCAAATCTAGCAATAAATGGAAAAGTACGCCATCAATGGATTATGAGGGCGGGCACGATGACGGTACAGTGCCTAAATATTCTATAAATTTAGATAGAAAAAAAATGTTTAAAGAAATTTTAGAATTCATTATTAAGACAAATATAACAAATGATTGAAATCTGAAATAGGATTTTACAACCCTTTAATGTTCGTCAAAATGCTTATTAATCGGTTAATTAACGCAGTGCTAACTTACTTTCTGCTATTACGCTATGTATACTAGTTATCATCGATGAATGAATCAAAAATGAGTTACCTTCTATTTATTAGTGCATTATTCTCATTCATTATATTAAATTGTGCATATGCAACTAAAACCATTGGTTGCTATTATTTACACTATTCCGAGAAAAAATCAAATAATGATGTTAATACACTTATTAATCTAAAATTTAAATTTAACAATGAGGCTAAGTTAACTATTTCATCCTGGCAAGAATTATATTCTTGCCAGGGGAATTATACATTAAAAGAAATAGCCACAGGATTTAATGCATCTATTATTGATGAACAGGATTGTAAAATCCCCCCGCCTCAATTCGTTATAAGCAAAAATGCTAATAGATATTTAATTAAAAATGAGTCACTTTTAATTAATGATCCCTCCTCCTACCAACTGATTGAGTGCCATTCTGAGTGATTGAAATGACTTGGCCGCTTGAATGTTATTTTATTTTTTATACGAGAATTGATTAATTATTTTTACTTCCAAGAAGGTCTAGTAATTTCTAGTGGAATCTAAGTACTCATGTATATAGTATTTTTTATGGGCAAATTTATTTAGCCGATACCAGAAGAAAAGAGATGAAGAAAAAACAGCCTTTAGAGAGCATAAACCAACTGATAGATGTACAAATAAAGTTATTGCTAAAATTATTTATACTGTAAGAGCCGGACAGGCCACTGAACCCTATTTATTCTAAATGTTTTTTTATCGTACCAATACATTGTTTGGAATTATCTATAATGATGACTTTAGAAGAAAATAAAGGATTTTGTGCAAAGAAATCATCAAGCTGCTTATCAAATTGCTTTGCAAAGCGTAGTAACTCAACTGTATTGAAAAATGTCTCTTTGGGCCCTATCGTTGTAAATTTAGATGCAAGGTATCGTTTTACGATTCTAAAGGCACATATATGGTAAGGTACATTTAAGCGAATAATTAACGTACAGTCATGAAAAAAGGGAGTTAAACGCCTATCGTAAGCACCTTCAATAATCCATTCTTTTTTAGATGTTATCTCTAAGACTAATGCGTTAATAATAGGTTGAGGATTTTTGATATATTCTGCCTGAGTTTTATTCCAATAAATTTCATCATAGCCATATACAGGCGTATTAAATTCATCGGCTAGCTTGGCAGATAATGTTGTTTTTCCTGCCCCGGACGTCCCTATAATACAAATTTTCATATTTTACCTTCATTTATTAATAATCAAACTGCGAATGATAGATTTACATAATAACCATGCCGATGAACCAAAAATTAAAAAATATTATTCATAACAATACATTGCAAATGATTTCAGCATAAATATCAATGTATTAAAAACAATGTAGATCACGCTAATTTTAATTTATATTGCTGAATTATTGATAAAACAATATACTTATACCCCTTATGTCTAGTATTATAGCTAAGTACCAGATAATTATAAGTGACACTATTCATATCCCCACAATAAAACCGTCGATAGGATATATACATGATAAATCAAAGCCCCACATGCAATGACACACCGGATGGCTATATCAATGCACAAGATGCAGGTATATTACCAAATACAGATAAAGATTTAAGTCAGGCGATATTAAGTTTACTTAAAGAAAGTAACACATCTCATAAAGGTATTTATTTCCCTGCCGGTACTTACTTATTTGCTAGCGATGTATTATTAACATCTTATAATTCCTTATTGGGTTCGATAGAAGGCACAGTTTTTCGTTGTTTAAATCCCAAAGGACAATCGGTTATGTTCGGTGATAGTACCTACAGAACAAAAGTGTCAAATATAAACATAGAGAACATAATCTTTGACAATATTCGAATACATTTTTATGGACACAAATCTGCAATTCGTATTAGCCATAATGTATTTATTAACACAATAACCGAATACAGCACAGCGCAACTGACCTGTTCTAGTCATTTCTATACAATAAATGGTAATGTTTTTATGCGTGGGCGTAACTATGCAGGAGTTGGTCTTAGTACTTATGGTAATAGTTCCGGTTTATTAATTGAACAAAATTTTTTAGGTTCGGTCGATGAGATTAACTTAGCAACACCATGGCTTGATAAAAAAACACAGATACTGCTCACCACACTTTTAAGTTTAAGAGATAAAAAATTAATATCTTTTGATGATGCCCAAGGTGAATTTGTTTCCGGTTGGTATTCGACGAGTAATCTCAAAAAAGGGATATTTCGTAAAAACTTTATTTCAGGTAGTGACCAAATCTTTCTCTACAATCCTAAAACAGATAAAGATGATATACAACGTGATCATGGTATTTATATTAAACAGTATGAACAAGTTGAAGTTATTCAAAATTATTTCTCTGGCTGGCCAAAAGATGATAAGCCATCCGGTCAATTAAAGTTTCGTAATGCAAAAGGACTCGTATTTGCTGGTAACTATCTTAATCACATTTCTTTTAATGCACGCCCCTATGACAATGTCGATGACAAATGGCTAATTATGCAAGACACCTTCATTTTTAATAATTATTTATCTGACGCTTTAATTAGCTATTGGCAAAATTTTGTAGATACTGAAGATAAATCTATTAATATTAAAAATTATCTAGTTTTCTCTAATCGCTTTATCAATAGGACTAAGAGCAAACCATTAGTTACTTCACCAGAAAAATCATTCTCATCTAATCAGTTCTTTTGTTCAGAGAATATTTTCGTTGAAACAAACGAGTTAGTACCGACAAGTGGTGTCATTGCTGAAATAACAATTGATAAATTAAAGGCTCGCCTACCTGATTATGCAGCACAATATTTATCGACTAAACCGATCATGCCATAATTTATAGGTACTTTTTATATATCACGTTTAGTTAAATAATGTCGTTGCATGCCTGTCTCCGGGAAGTCAGGTAATGACATTTGTTTCACATATCCTAATTTTTCATAAAATGGTAAGGCTTGAAAACTAAATGTGTCAACTAAGCTATGAATACAACCTAATTTTATTGCTTCCCGTTCAGCGGTATACATCAATTCACGCCCTAATCCATCATTTCTGGCACTTTCACTAACCCATAAATAATCAATACATAACCAATTTGCCTTAACTGAGGCAAGTAAACCACCAAGCATCACACCATCATCATTTTTAAAATAAATTCCTAATGAATCAAATCGGTCGGCATTTAAAAACTGAGTATTAAAACTACGCAACCCTGCAAGTAACTCTTCTTTATCTTCGGTGGTTATTTCATGTGCAATAATAATATTCATTCGATACTCTGCTGATTCTCGGCTAATAACGTATTATTTCAAACATATTTACCTTGGTAAGTAAACAGTAAAATAGAGATAATAGAATAACCTATTTTAAAATACATCCGTTTCGATAATTTGGGTAATTAAGGCTGTTACAGACAATATCAATGAAGATTTGATCATTTGCTGAAAACGGTGTTTTTGCAATTCAATTAATTGATTATCAATAAGATCTTCCGGCTGATTAAATCTCATCATTTCTGGTAATGGTTCCATACAATGAAGCATTTTAATACTGCCTAAAATTTCATCATCCGTAAAATTTATATTTATTTTTTCTGCAGATAATGACTCATTCAAAGCAAGAAATAATTCTATATCTTCATAGGTTTCACGAGAAATAGCCCCTAACGCAAATAAGAGTTTCAAACGAACCGATAACTCCCCTAATGGGCCATTTCCAGTTAAAAGAGGCTCAACTGCATATTTTACTGCATAGTCATCCTTTCTGAAAACTTTTAACATTAATTTATCAATAGCTTGTGAAATTAAAATAACGACATCTTGAACAAATAAGTGCACCTCTGGTCGTTGATTCAACCGCTCAAGAATTTGATTTTCAATGTTTTGTTTATTTTCCATATTAGCTTCTTTTATCACTTTATGGCTATATTACTTGCTTTCACAGAGTAGGTAGCCATAAAGTGATTGAACCTCAATAATTAACCCATTATCCGTAATATTACTTTTTACTCAACATCATTAACTGGTATTGAGTACAAATTTTATCAATTACCTCTGGATATTGCTCTATTCCACAAAGTTGAATGACCGTTTGGGTAAGTCCTTTGTCTGCAATTAACTTTGCCATTTCATTTGCTTGGGGATCAGTTTCACACCTAAAATGCAATGCAGCTGCAATACCTATGATCAGATTTTCATGTGATAATTGATATTCAAATGTACCTAATAACGGCTTAATTAGGCGATCATTTGAACTTAATTTTCGCATAGGTTGTCGTCCTACTCGGCTAACATCATCTTTTAAATATGGGTTCGCAAAGCGGCTCAGTATTTTATCTATGTATTGATTATGTATTTTCGAATCAAAGCCATAACGTTGAATTAATACTTTCCCGCTTTCTTTCATTGCCGATTTAACAATAGTGTGGATCCTCAAATCGCCAATCGCTTCACTAATTGTTTGGTATCCATATAATTGTCCCAGATAAGCTGTTATTGCATGGCCTGTATTTAACGTAAATAGCTTACGTTCGACAAATGCCATTAGATTATCCGTTAATTCCATTCCTTCGATAATAGGAATATCACCAACAAATTGTGTCTGATCAACAATCCACTCACTAAAGGATTCGACGGTAACATCAAGCGGGTCATCATTCGCTGCCTCCATCGGAGGAACAATACGGTCAACTGCGGAGTCTACAAAACCAATATGCTGCTCAACCCATTGATGTAACTCTTCAGGCAATTGAGCCAATACATGTTGCTTTAATTGGCTAGTTCCTCTCACCATATTTTCACATGCAATAATATTGAGTGGCTGGTTATTTCCCAACGATTTTCTATGAATAATGCCTTTAGCTATTGTTGAGGCAATTTTTTCAAGCACTTGAGGCCCGACTGCTGTTGTAAGCATATCTGCCGTTGCAATAAACTCTATCGTTTTAGGGTCATTACTATTAACAGCGTGAATGTGTTGGACTTTCTCAATACGATTTTCCTGACCAACAACATGAACATTATAAGATTGTTGATGTGCTAGTTGGTCAATTAATGGCTGATTGACATCCGTAAAAGTGACTTGTGAATTTGCGTCTGCTAATAATTTACCAATAAAACCGCGGCCTATATTTCCTGCACCAAAATGAATGACTTTCATTATTATTCTCCTTATGCTGCACTTTGAGACGCTAAAATTTCGAGTACTTCCTGAACATCTTGGGTTTCACATAAACGCTCAATGACCCCATCTTCATCTAAAGCGGAAGTAATTCGTGTAATAACTTCAATGTGCTCATTATTTTGTGCTGCAATACCAATCACTAAGCGAGCAATTTCATCGGGTTCTTCACCAAATTGTACGCCTTCAGGATATTGGCAAATAACAATGCCAGTTTTTAATACGCGGTCTTTGGCTTCTATTGTTCCGTGAGGTACCGCAATAGACTCTCCAAGATATGTTGGTGTTAGTTTTTCACGAGCTAGCATAGCCTCTATATATTCTGGCTCAACATACCCGCCTTCAACTAGCTTCTGCCCTACAAAGCGGATAGCTTGGGTTTTATTTTCTGCCGCCAGATTTAAATGAATGTGCTTCGCACTTAAAGTAAACAAAGCCTCTTCATGTTCGGTTATGTCATATGACTCATCATTAGCCGCAACAATAGTTTGTTTAATTAAATGCCCATCATTAGCTGCCTTAGGATTTTTTTTAGCTATTAAATTCGTGACTAAATCATTATACGTTTGACTATCTAAGAAGTTTGTTAAAGAAATATGGATTGCATTTGGCGCAAATGATTTCGCTCTTTGCGTTAAATCCCTATGAGTGATAACAATATCAACATTTTCTGGTAAATCGTTGATTGCCATATTAGTGACGGTGATGTCTAGCAAGCCAGCATCACGTACTTTTTTGGCTAATACCCCCGCTCCCATTGCACTTGAGCCCATGCCTGCATCGCAAGCGACAATAATGTTGTGCACTTGAGCTAAATTGATAGAAGCATCTTTATTGATTGAATTTACTGATGATGACTTTGATTGCGTTTTCATATTACGCATTTTTTTCGTCGCACTCTCGAGTTCATCATCATCACCAATTCGTGTTCGTTTTAATAAAAGAGCTGAAACGATGAAAGAAACAACTGTAGCACTTGCGACCGATAAAATAACGCCGATAAGTGATGATTTAGGCGTCATCAGTAGAACTGCAAATATTGAGCCCGGGGATGCAGGAGAGACTAACCCAGCATGAAAAAGGTTCATCACAAATACCCCTGTCATTCCACCCAGAATAACAGCAAGAATTAACCGAGGATTCATTAAGACGTAAGGAAAATAAATTTCATGGATGCCACCAAAAAAGTGAATAATTGCGGCTCCTGGCGCAGACTGCTTAGCATTACCTTTGCCAAAAAACATATACGCGAGTAAAACACCTAAACCGGGTCCAGGGTTGGCTTCAATTAAGAAAAAGATGGATGCACCTGTTTCTGATGCTTGCTGAATACCTAGTGGTGAAAAAATACCGTGATTGATAGCATTATTAAGAAATAAGATTTTGGCAGGTTCAACAAAAATAGACGTGAGTGGAAGTAAATTATTCTCCACCATCACATTTACACCGGCTGCTAATATCTTGGATAGCCCTGCAACAAGAGGCCCAATCGCTAAATAAGCCAAAATGGCTAATAACATACCGATAATGCCAGATGAAAAATTATTCACTAACATTTCAAAACCCGTTTTAATTTTGCCTTCTATCCACAAATCAAAACGTTTTATTGCATATCCGCCTAATGGGCCAGCAATCATTGCCCCCATAAACATTGGCATGTCGGCACCAACAATTACACCCATTGTTGTTATTGCGCCAACTATTCCACCCCGCTCTCCACCGACTAAACGGCCACCGGTATAACCGATTAATAGTGGTAGTAAATAGGTGATCATAGGGCCTACAAGTTGAGCTAATGTCTCATTAGGCCACCAGCCAGTTGGGATAAATAACGCAGTAATTAATCCCCAAGCGATAAAAGCACCGATATTAGGCATAACCATATTACTGAGGAAACGCCCAAAATTCTGTACCTTTAATTTGATATTTGATGTTACCATGACAGAACCCCGTGGTACGAGAATGATAAAGTAGTAACGTTATCGCCAAATAACGTCCGTGATTTTTTCAACACTTTCACTCTAGCATGAGCTTTATCAGATTCGCACCACGTGGGCCTTTATGTGATCAAAGTCACCATTACCCCCCTGTCCACCCTATATTTATATTGATGAAGCTCACAAAAAGCTCGTGTCACTAAATTACATTGATCTTTTTTTGCACTAAAAAACCATTTTTTGTGACTTAAATCACAAATTAAAAAACGTTATTTATCTTTAAATAGTGACTTTTGTCACAATTAATTTTCAGTTTCTCTTTTTTAATCCTATGAGCTGCTATCAAATTCTCAACTGACCAAATACTTTTTTAATTTTGTAATAAAATTACCAAATGTATTTTCTTTGTTTTTCTTTTTATGCTGCAACAAATCAGATTATCGTTTCTTATGGTCAATGCTTGTTATCGCTATTTGTAAACTTCATTCTTAATTACATTATTGTTATCTTTTAGCGACAATCTTAAATAGAGCTAACTGCAACATGTTATTATCAATACATTATTTAGCCTTGCTTCGCTGAGTGTTCATCGATAAATTACCTCTAATTTTCTTAATTAAAATGTGAATATCATGACGTTAACCGTTATTGTTTTTCTTTTAGTTTATATTGCAATGGGCTTTGGTAAGCTACCAGGCTTCAAAGTTGATAGAACTGGAGCTGCTGTTATTGGCGCCCTAGCTATGATGGCTATCGGCAGTATTACACCGCCTCATGCGTGGAATGCTATCGATTACCGAACGATTGGTATGTTATTTGGGCTTATGGTCGTTTCTGCTTCTTTTGTTGTGTCTGGTTTTTATAGTTGGACCGCAAACCGAGTGGCAATGCTAAAAGTTTCTCCCCCTACATTACTCGCGGTTTTAATTCTTGTCGGTGGCTTTCTTTCTGCATTTCTCACTAACGATGTTGTTGTTGTCGCCATGACACCATTATTAGTATCAATTAGTTTATCTCGCGGTTTAAACCCAATTCCATTTTTACTTGGTTTTTGTTTCGCGGCAAATAATGGCGCGGCCGGCTCATTAATTGGTAGCCCACAAAATATGATCGCAGCCCAAGGGCTCGATATCTCGTTTGTAGGCTTATTACAGGCATCAGCAATACCAGCCCTACTTTCTTTACCATTAACATGGTTGGTACTCGTTTGGTTATATCGTAATCGTTGGTATTTGGCTAAAGAAAATACGCTAGCAGCTTCCCCACAAAAAACCCAAGAAACATTAAATGTATGGGAGACAGCAAAAGCTGGTGTTATTACTTTCGCAGTCATCATTGCCTTTATTGTGACTGATATTCCTAAAGAACTTATAGCATTGACTGCTGCTGGGTTTTTATTATTAAACCGGTCCATTGCCTCGAGTGATATGCTTAAACTCGTCGACGGTAATCTTCTATTACTCATCATGGGGTTATTTGTTGTTAACGCTGCTTTTGCCGCCACAGGCCTTCCTCAGCAATTATTAACGGATTTACGAAGCTACGGTGTGGATCTCAATAATCCATTAGCCCTATTTTTAGTGACCGGTGTTCTAAGCACTATCGTTGGAAATAATCCCTCAGTTATGTTACTCGTCCCATTCTTAACACCTGATGGTAATGCCGATTCATTAGGCGCAGCTCTTGTATTGGGTTCAGGCTTTTCAAGTAATTTACTGGTCTTCGGTAGCCTTGCTGGAATTATTGTCGTTGAACAATCAGCGGCATATGGTGTAAAAATCTCTTTCGGTGAATTTTCTAAATCTGGAGGAGTTGTCGCGCTATTGTGTATGCTATTAGCCGCTGCATGGATTATAATTGCTTTATAGCCGTTTTAACCAATCTGCTATTACATTAGCAGATTGGTTATAATTATATTTCCTATGGAAGTATTGCAAAAGAACGCACAGGAAAACCACTGGCATTATTTGGTTTAGCGACAATATTAAAAATCACGGCACCACGTGTGGGCACTTGGTCTAAATTAGCGAGTAATTCAACTTGGTATGTATCTTGCTCTAATACATAATACTCACCGAGTAATGCATTATTTTTTCGAAAATCTTTTGCTGCATCAGTATCAAATGTTTCATGTCCAATAGCTTTTATTCCACGTTCTTCAAATAAAAATTTAAGAGCGTCCATTCCCCAACCCGGTATTTGGTTATTGCCCTCATCATCTTTATTATCCATAAGCTCTTGTGATGGCCAACGTTTACTCCAATCGGTACGTAATGCAACAAAACTCCCGGATTCAATTTGGCCATTTTGTGCTTCAAAATTGAGAATATCATTACGAGAAAATGCAAAATTAGGATCTTCTTTTGCTCTTTCTGATTGGTCTATAACAATCAATGGCAAAACAAGTTCCTTTAATTCGAGTTCATGTAAATAACGCATTCCTTCGACAAAATGACAAGGAGCATCAATATGAGTGCCATATTGGCCTGGAAATGTAAATTGCTGTGCAAAAAAACCCTCTGGATAACCAAATAATGTTTTAAACTCAGCAGAATCAAACATAAAAAAATGCGGTGAATCTTTATCGAAGCTATGTGTCAAATCAACCCATCTTTTAGATTTTATTACATTAAATGCATCAATTAATTCGTTACTCATACTTTCCCCTGTCAGTTTTATTTTTTACATAAACTTATCTATATTCTATTTTTATAATTCAGCTCTTAATCTATTAAATAACGAAAAAACATCAGATTGTCTACAAATTCAACACGAATATTTTTCACATTAAATCAGTAAGATATTTAGTTTATATAGAAAAAACCACTAATTAATAAAAATTAGTGGTTAACGTAATACTAATAATAAAAAAACAGACTAGGGTTTTATTTAGGATATTTGTTCCAGCTTTCAGGTTCAATAAAACCATCGTAAATACGCTGCGAACGAATATAATCTGCATATTCTTTAGACTCAAAAGCTTCTTTCAAATCTTTTGCCCATTGAGAATCTAGGTCTTTTTGCATGACAGTCACAATAACACGATGCTCTAGCGGTGAATTTTCTACGACCAAGCCATCAGCAATGCGCTGACCTGCACTTGCAACATAGTTGCCATTCACAACGACAAAATCGACATCATCTAATAATCGTAACCCTTGTGCTGCATCAGTTTCTCGGATATCTAAGTTATATTTATCAGGCGAAATATCATTAACACTAAAGCTTAATGTACTCACATTTGGCTTAATTTTAATCCAACCTAACTGTTCCAGAATTCTAGCACCACGTTCTGCATTAACAGGGTCATTAGATAGCGCGACGATCATACCATCTTTCACATCATCCAGTGTTTTATGTTTATTTGACCGCAGACTTTGTGGCGCACTCGGTGAATCTGTCAATGCCACCATGTTAATATTATTCTTTTTGTTATAAGCCTCCATATAGGCGCGGCTTTGATTAACAGAAGCATCGATTGAACCTTCTTCAAAAGCAGGATTAATTTGCCTATTCTGCGAAAATTGGCGCAAATTAACCGTATAACCTTTTTTCTCTAAAATCGGGACGATACCTTTATCCACTTGGTCAATATAATTACCAACACCAAAGCCTATCGTAATTTGTTTTTTATTCGGATTATCTTTTTCACTATTATCACCACAACCTGCCAACGCAACTAAAGCCGTAGTAATTAAAGACAAGCCTATTATTTTTTGTTTTAACATATGTAACAACCCTGTAAAGATATTTTGGGCAGTATAATCATAATTAGAGAGCACGACTTAGACTATATCGTTATAACTTAATACAAAAGTAATATAAGGGCTTAGTTTAATTTCTTTTGGTTATAAGCATATAACAAATAGATCGTTCGATTAGTGATGTGATTGATATGTAATGAAGGAGATAAAAAACGTTTAAAAAAAGTGAGTTACTTTATGACTATTTCCAATAATGATGTAATTAATTATTTAACTAACTTAACACCAGATTCCAGTCTAACTAAGATTCGCCATGAACGTAATGTGGCGACTGAAAATACTCAAGCCGTATTTGACGCCATTTTTTCAGCGCCCTCGACACGGCTAACAAGTGATGTGAAATATTATTTTGCCCATGAAGTTGCAAAAATTACAGGAAGTCCCCGCCTTGCTGAATTTTATTTGCAATTAATAAACTCAATTCCTGATGAACCGCTTAGCAAACCACTTGCCACAGCAAAAGAATATCTGCAAGTTTTAACACAGTCACCGAAAGACACTCATTACCAATTGATTGCCGAATTAACTAACCAAGGTTGGCAAGAAAGTGACATTATTTTACTTGCTCAATTAATAACTTATGTCACTTATCAAGCTCGGCTAATCGAAGGGATTCTGTTACTGACGGATAGTAGTAATCTTACAAATAGTGCACCTAAAGTTGTTGCAGGTAAGTGGAACCACCAACCTTTAACCCGCAAAGGAAATTCATCCCCAACCGCTTTTACACAAGATAATTTAGGATGGGAAGCTTGGATTTCAGCAAGAGATGCGAAGACATTATCCGCTGAAGAAGCCCAAGTTATGAAAAAATTTGGTCAATTAAACTCTGAATATTTTTTACTACTTGCCCATCAAAGCAAAATTTTAGAATTACGAACTTTAATTGACCGTGGCGTATTTTATACCTCTGAAGGGCTACCTCGCTGGGAACGTGAATTTGCAGCAGCTGTAACTAGTAAAGTTAATGGTTGCATATACTGTGCTTCTGTTCACGCAAGAAAAGCCAGTCAATATGCAAAAGAACGACGCGCTGATGTTGATAAACTATTAGCAACGGCGACAGGTTCAGTACTTGCAGAAGGTTTTGATGACAGACTACTAGCCATCACAGATTTGGTTGCTTCCTTGTCTGCAACCCCCATCCAAGCCACATCATCACAAATTAAAGAGTTACAAACGCTAGGCTTGTCTGAACTTGAATTACTCGATTTAGTTCAATCAACAGCCTTCTTTTCATGGGCGAACCGCTTAATGTTATCACTAGGAGAACCCTTTGAAATAGCCGAGGACAAGGAGTAATTCAATGGAACTGATTATGGGTTTAGAGGCATTAGAAGCGCAAATAAAACAAGATTTGCAATATTTAAATTTACCAATAACGTCTTGGTCATTATCAAAAAACTGTCCTGAAAACCAAGTTATTGATGTCGCTATCATTGGCGCGGGCATGTCAGGGATTACAGCAGCTTTCGCTCTGAAATTACGCGGAATTAACGCCATTGTTTTCGATCAGGCCGCTTCTGGCAAAGAAGGCCCATGGCAAAGCCCTGCACTAATGGAAACATTACGTTCACCAAAACATGTGGTTGGCCCTGCACTTGCATCTCCCTCATTAACTTTCCAAGCTTGGTTTAAAGCCCAATTTGGTATTCAAAAATGGGATGAACTTGATAAAATTCCACGTTTGCAATGGGGTGAATACCTGCAATGGTATAAAACCATGACTGAACCCCATGTGCTTAATCAATACCATCTCGTTGATGTACAACTTAATGATAACTACCGTGAATTAATTTTTAATACCCCTGAAGGAACAGTCAGTTATCAAGCACAACATGTTATTTTAGCAACGGGTATGGAGTCTTTTAGTGAGGCCAATATCCCTAGCTTTATGAATGATATTCCAACAGCCTATTGGGAACACTCCTACGCAGGCACTGACTATCGCCGTTTTAAAGGCTTAGATATTGGTGTTGTAGGTTATAGTGCAGGAGCGATGGATAGCTCAGCAACGGCATTAGAAAATGGCGCTAATTCGGTTGAAATTTTGATCCGAGCTAACGATATGCCTCGTGTAAACCGAGGAAAAGTTGCTGGAAGTGCAGGTTTTACCAATGCATATACCTATTTTACCGATGCTCAAAAGTGGCATTACACGGATTATGTTGCTAAAGCTAAAACACCAGCCCCTCACGGAAGTACCTTGAGAGTCTCTCGCCATGAAAATGCTTATTTCAATTTCAATACTCAAGTTAAATTTATTGAAGTAAAAAACAAAAAGTTGCACGTCACGACCACAACAGGCAAATTCATATTAGATTATTTAATCTTGGCAACTGGCTATCGAATTAATTGGGCTAAGGACAGAGCTTTTCATCAATTATCTCTGCTAGTCAAAACATGGGGGGATGCATACACACCATCTTTCCATGAGGAAAATGCAGAGTTAGCTTCACACCCTTATTTAGGTAATCACTTTGAATTTCAAGCTAAAAGCAACTCAGACACATTAAAAATCAATCAGTTATATTGTTTTAATTTAAGCGCATCACTCAGCATGGGGCCCGTTATAGGGTTAATCCCCGGAACGAATGTTGGAGCTGAACGATTGGCTGACCATATTGCCGCTCAATTGTATCTGAACCATCAAGAACAACATCTTGAGCAAGTCAAAAATAGCCAAGAAGCTGAATTATTAGGTGATGAGTGGCTCCCCGCTGCACCACCTTCAGAACGTATGCAATTAACTGATAATGTAGAGTAAATTATGATTACCTTTCAAAATATTCAAAAAGTCTATGAAAAAGATGGGCAGTCTTTAGTTGCATTGCAAGATATTAATTTGCATATCAATAAAGGGGATATCTTTGGATTTATTGGTTATAGCGGAGCTGGTAAAAGCTCACTTATCCGCCTAGTGAATCAATTAGAAAAACCAACCAGTGGTGCTGTTATCATTAATGGTCAAAATATTGCTGAGCATACCCCAGCAGAAACTCGTTCACATAAAAAAAGCATCGGTATGATTTTCCAGCATTTTAATTTACTGGAAACGAAAACTGTCGCACAAAATATTGCGATGCCCTTAGTACTCTCAGGTATCGATAAACAGGAAATCACTCAGCGAGTTGATAGCATTCTTGAATATGTCGAACTTAGTGATAAAAAAAACCAATACCCAGGGCAGTTATCTGGTGGACAAAAACAACGAGTTGGTATTGCTCGCGCTTTGATCAATAACCCACAAATTTTATTATGTGACGAGGCCACCTCAGCACTTGACCCACAAACGACTCGCTCAATTTTGCAATTATTAAAAAAGATCAACCAAGAACAACATATTACTATCTTACTCGTGACTCACGAAATGGAAGTTATTGAACAAATCTGTAACCGTGTTGCTGTTATGGAATCAGGTAAAATTGTCGAAGAAGGAACCGTACTTGATATTTTTGCCAACCCACGCCAAGACACAACCAGAAAGTTTGTAGGAACCGTGTTAAACGAAGAAATTCCAGAGCGCGTTCTACATAACTTAGAACATCAACAAGATGTTTATCGTCTTGAATTTTTAGGAACTTCCGCTCAACAACCTGTTGTTAATGAGTTAATACTGAAAGAAATTGTCAAAATAAATATTTTATTTGCCAACATGAAAGAAATCAGTGGTGTCGTGCTAGGTAGCATGTTTGTCCAATTTATTGGTGATAAAGAAAAAATGGATGAGGCGGTTTCTTTTCTTCGTCAACGTGGGGTTGCTGTCAATAAGGGGGCAATATGACACAATTATTCGAAACCGCTTTAACAACTAAACAGTTTTTATTAGCGATGTCAGAAACCTTTACGATGGTCAGCGTTGCACTCGTATTAGGCTCTATATTTGGGATTCTGTTAGGTATCGTACTTGTTGTAACGAGGCCAGACGGTATTTGGGAAAATAAATGTATTTATCGTATAGTGAACCCTATTATTAATATTATTCGCTCATTGCCTTTTATCATATTATTAGTTGCAATGATCCCCCTAACACGCTTTATGGTTGGAACCTCAATAGGAACAACTGCAGCAATTGTACCATTAGTTATTTTTATTGCTCCTTATACTGCACGTTTAGTTGAAAACTCATTACTCAGCGTACATTCAGGTATTATTGAAGCGGCTGATTCTATGGGAGCAACAAATTGGCAAATTGTTTGGCACTTTATTTTACCTGAGGCGAAGTCATCATTAATCCTAAGTTTAACCGCTGCCAGTATTACTTTAGTTGGTGCAACCGCCATGGCAGGCGCCGTTGGTGGTGGTGGTGTGGGTGACTTAGCTCTAAACTATGGTTACCAGCGTTTTGATAATGTCGCAATGGCTATCACCGTTGTTACATTGGTAATTATCGTTCAAGGCATGCAATTTATTGGCGACTATTTAGCTAAAAAAGCTCGCTATCATTAGTGTAATGGTGAAGGTCGAAAATTTTTTCGGCCTTCTTTATTTTGACCTTACTTTATAAATGCCTATTCCCTCCCTTCAATACTTCTTTCCCCACGCCATAATTATCTTTGATTAAAAAAATATAATAAGCCCACCTCGATGCTTACTTATTCAAATTTATCGTTTTTTTACGTGCTTTAACTCACTTTAATGACAAAAAATGCGATAAATAATCAAATTATTTAAATTTATTTATATTATAATCATGTAGATATACTTTTTAATGGATATTATCGGCTTTTCGCTAAAATAATCTATTCTCAGTGTATATTTAGTTATCTTGCTATTTTGACATTTTTTGCTTTCTACGCGCGCTTTACGATGCATCGTCAGCGTTTTATTCACTTACAGATTAAACTGATTATGCCAACTATTGAACAACTCATTTTATTGATTTCTATACTCATTCTTTTGGGTATTTTCTCTAGCAAATTGTCAGCTAGACTTGGTTTACCCATGCTAGTCATGTTTTTATTTATTGGCATGTTAGCCGGTGAAGATGGGATAGGTAAGATTACGTTTGATAACGTTAATGTTTCGTATGCCGTTGGTTCTCTTGCTCTTGCTTTAATTTTATTTGATGGAGGTCTGCAAACATCCGTAAAGTCAATTCGTTTAGTTTGGAAACCGTCTTTTACACTAGCAACACTTGGCGTTCTTGTAACTGCTGGTGTAACTGGGCTCGCCGCAGCTTATATTCTCGGTGTCCCTCTGCTTGAAGGGCTACTACTTGGCGCTATCGTCGGTTCTACCGATGCCGCTGCCGTCTTTTCCTTACTGCGCAACGCTGGGATCTATTTAAACGAGCGTCTGCAATCTACTTTAGAAATAGAAAGTGCAACCAATGATCCTACTGCCATATTCTTAACGGTTGGTTTATTACAACTCTTAATGAATCCACAAGCTTCAGGTAGTGAATTAATTTTGCTATTTTTTAGCCAGATGGGAATAGGGACAGTTGTTGGCTTGAGTGTTGGCTGGGTTTCAGTCAAAATTATCAATAAGATTAAGCTACTAGCAACTGGATTATATCCTGTCCTTGTCGCTGCATGTGGACTACTTTCTTTCGGGCTCGCCAGTAACTTAGAAGGCAGTGGTTTCTTATCTATTTTTGTTACCGGTGTGGTAATTGGTAATCATCGGTTTGTTTTTCAACGTAATACATTTTTATTCCATGATGGATTAGCATGGCTAAGCCAAATTATCATGTTCGTTATGTTAGGGTTACTTGTCAACCCAAGTTCTCTTATTGAAGTCTGGCTTGAAGGCTTAGTTATCGCCCTTGTCTTAACTTTTATTGCGAGGCCATTGGCTGTAATACCTGTCCTAAAATTATTTGGTTTTCCAAAACCTGAAATAACATTGATTTCCTGGGTAGGTTTACGTGGCTCAGTGCCTATTATTCTCGCTATTTTCCCGTTTATCTACGGGCTACCTAATGCCCATCTGATTTTTGACGTGGTTTTCTTTGTGGTATTAATCTCAGCAACTTTACAAGGCTCAACCTTGCCTTATGTAGCACGTAAATTGAATTTAATGCAGCCACCTCCATTGATCCCTGCAGCCACTTTAGATATTACCGCAGTAGACCAAATAGATGCTGATTTAGTGGAATATACTTTAGGGGAGGATTGCTCTGCGGTAGGTCGTCGGTTATCACAATTAGCATTACCAGACCAAACTGTCATTGCAATGATTACGCGAGAAAAAAGTGTTTTACCACCAAGGGGGTCAACTATTCTTCACGCTGATGACCATTTATTCGTTGTTCTTAAACCTGAAAACCGTATTTTCCTTGAACGTCTTTTTTCAGAAAAAAATATCTCTGAGCACATACCTATTGAACTACCCGATACAGGGTTAAGTCTAAAAGGAACGACGCGATTAAATGAGATCCAATCCTCTTATGGTATTCAAATTGATAACGGCGATGAAAGGACGCTTAACCAATTTATTTATGCTTCTATATCGAGTCCTTTACAAGATACCGTCATAAAACTAGAACAACTGCAATTAAGAATTGGAGAAATGCTCGAAACACGTATCGTCACAGTAATATTAGAGCCAATTCAAGAGCAAGAAAGTTAACTAAGCATAAGCACGCCAGAAAAACTACCCCCATACCGAGTGAAATATTAAGTAATTGTTAGTTTAAGGATATAAAAATAAAAGCCCTTTCGGGCTTTTATTTGTTCTATTATGAAACATAAGCTAAAAATAGCTATTGTCTTATTTAAATCATACACAGCAGATACATTTAATTTACGTTCCCAATTGAAATAATTAAGAACGAAAGTTAATTACGTTTCATTCTGAGACAATATGGATATTTGGTTATACAAGGGTATATGCAGAGCTTTCAAACCCTTTATCACCAGTGCTCTCATCTACTTGAGTATCATCTTGTAGGACTTCACTAAAAAACTCACCCATGTTAACGTCTAAAACTTTTAACACTCGAACAAGGCAATCTATATCAATACGATTAACACCGCGCTCGTAACGAAATAGCTGCTGTTCACTTATATCTATCTCTTTAGCTAACTGAAAAACAGTAAAGCCTTGAGCTCTTCTAAGGGCTTTTATTTTTTGTCCAACTGCACAAGCGACAGGATATTTCGTGTTCATAAACATTCTCGCTTCAATTTATATTAAGGAAATAAAAATTAGCAGATAATTATCTACATATTTTATTTTTATATTTATGTGTATAACATTTGATAATGCTATAGTCGATTCAGCATATATCGGAAAGAATGATATACTACCATTATAATTAGTTTCAACTAGTCCTAAATTGACATTGCAACTATGTAACAAAGTATTTCACTCTATACACTTCATGTTTAAAATCAAAATAGTGCTGTAATATCACCTAGTTACGCACAAAATGAGTAATACCTCATGCTTATATTCCATAAGACACCCACCTTTCTTTGGAATATTTATCTAAAAATGACCCATATAGCCGATGTATAATCTAAAAACAAAGGAAATAAACAGAATTATTTAACACTGTAACAATATTAATGTTATTGATACAATTTAAGTTGGAGAAATGTGATAAACCCAGTTTAGATGGTACTTTTATGTAAAAAATAGTAAAAACAATCAATTTTATCTCTAAAACTCTCTGATTCGACAAAATATCAGTACGCTAAAAAGCCAGTTAACCTGTTACAATTAGCGAAATAGTAAATTTTTAAAGTAGCAAGAATAAAATTTATAATATTCAAGTACCAAACATAACAAAACCATAACGTTAAGAAAGCTTATTATTCATTTTACTAGATGAGCATCACAAAATTATGAAAAATGACTTTCATCGACAATCTAATTTGGTTCTTACTAGTTTCTATTTTTTACAGTACGCAGATTGCTATAATATTTCAAAAACAAACACGATCTCAGAGTTTATAACCAAGATGTAGTATCTCACATTTACGATATAATAAAAATAGTTTATAAAAAATTGATATGTACTTTCTCTATTCCACAAAATAGCAATTAGACATTCATTTATACAATTTTATTTTGTCATTTATGCCTAATTAAATCATTATAGTCTATCGCTTACTCCTTTATTATCTATTAGTAGTAAAATATATTCTGCTAATGCCATATAGAAATATAGGTGTAAGAACGAAATGATCATTGCAAAGCGCATCCTGAATTATTCTACATATCAGGCAAGCAGTATAATTGCTAATTACTTTAATCCTTATTGAGTCCTTTAAGAAATGAAACTGCCATAATATGTGTGTATTCGCTAGATTTAGTCTGCAATAACACCATGTCTTAATGGTGGGTCGTACAGGATTTTCCCTACGGGCTGAACCTACAACCAGCTTGTCGAGGTATAGCTTGGCAACTTGAGTATTTACTTGATTGGGAATTAACTTGGAAATGACTGAGATGGTGGGTCGTGCAAG
>NZ_JAMPNG010000028.1:0-38442 GCF_028479245.1 Providencia sp. PROV223 | reverse complement strand
CCCTTTTTTTCATATTTTTTTTCGTTCGCTCAGCTTTCCATCAAATTTAACTTAAATAGCTAGTTTTTGCAGCGTTTTGAACCCTTCGGCTTCGAGAACTGGTTGTAACCCTTTTACGTTGTCATCCATTAATAAGCAATATGCGAAGTTTTCCTCATCTGAATTGATGATTTCAGCTTGATTATTAATGAGCCAAATAGTTCTTCTGGCGATTGCAGAACCTGAATCAATGAATCGAGTTCCATCTGGTAGCACTTTTTCGAGTTCTTCTATTAATAAAGGAAAATGCGTGCAACCCAAAATAACGGTATCAGGCGGCTCTGGCATTCGAATCCATGGCCTAACAGTTTGAGCGACTTCATCGAGTGGTAAGGTTTCCCCATGTAACTTTCTTTCTGCGAGTTGAACTAATTCCGCAGAACCGAGGGAAATCACTTTACAGTCTGTAGCAAACCGTTCGATCAGCTCTTTGGTGTATTCACGGTTTACAGTGCCTTTCGTCGCCAATAAACCCACCACGCCATTACGCGTTAACTTAGTCGCGGGTTTAATGGCTGGAACAACCCCAACAACTGGGAACGTAAAATGTGCTCTCAAATTAGGGAGGCTGACCGTACTTGCGGTATTACACGCAATAATCACAATAGTTAAAGGATGCTTTGCAGCAATTGCATTTACGATTTGATAGACCCTATCAATAATAAACTCTTCACTTTTTTCACCATAAGGGAAGGCTTCATTGTCGAATGCATAGATATAGTGGGCATTCGGGATCATTTTTTTGACTTCACGATAGACAGATAACCCGCCCACTCCAGAGTCAAACACTAGAATGGTCGGGCGAACAGATAGGGTGTTATCAGAAGTTGTAGCTTCCAGTGAGGAAATATTCTCTTCCAGCGGTGCGATAACCATACGCGGTCTCATAGTCTTTATCGAACATATTAGCTATTTTACCACGAATTGTGAGATGTGAAGTGATTGGATACGCAGCTGTGAGATCCCAAAGGCTAACACCGCCTTGTTTTACACGTCTAGAAGGAAATTGGCTATAGTCATTATCATAGCGAGAGCCTATATATTGGTAGGTTAGCCCCATATCTACTTTATCAATAGCCCAATCTAGCTGGTATTTAACTTGCTGCTTAGCCCGTCGCTCAAGAACCTTATCCGTCTTTTTGTTACGAGGGTCAACATATTGATAGGTAACTTGGTGATGAAGGATACCTGTTTCGAACTCACCAACCCATTCAACACCTTTAATTTCAGCTTCGCCAATGTTCTCATAAGTGCTAGTAGGATAACCTGATTTATATGCAATCAGGTTATCAATATCATTATGGTATGCATTGACCTGCCAAAAAAGTGGTCCCGTTGTTCCTTCAACACCAATCTCCCACTGCTTACTTTCCTCGGGTTTCAAGTTCGGATTACCTAGCGTTGTTCCATATGCCGATGAAGAATACGCATATAATTGAGTTAGATTAGGTGCTTTATAAGCAGTTGCATATGAACCAACAAGTTTGTAACCTTCATGAAACTCCCAACTAAGGCCTGATTGCCATGTTGTATGCCAATTAAATTCAGAGTGATGGTCAGAACGTATAGCGGCCTCTGCAGTTACTGAATCAATAATTGCATATTGCCCTGTGAGGTATATCCCAGTATTATTTAACGTTTGTTTTTCATTGATCATCGCGTAGCTGCTAGGCTCAATACTTTGGCGTTGATAATCAATCCCCGCACTAATATTACCTTTATCTAATAGGTAACTATTACCCCATTGAATATTGTACTGCTTAGACTCATCAAGATTTGCAGATTCACTATATTGCCCTTTTCTAGGATCAAAATTGTAATCTTTTGAATAACCATAGCTTCCCATCAATGATGATGAATATTTTCCTTGATGATATTTCAAACCTGTTTCATAAGTACGGCTATAAAGCTTACGCGTATCAACACTAACTCCCGCATATTCTGATACGTCATAACTCGTTCGATTGTCATAACCGTACGCCCTTGCATACGCTAAGATTTCTGAAGAAAATTGATGTTCAACACCTAACCACAATGACTTGCTCAAAAAGCCATCTTTATCATATTGTCTTGGGCTAACTTCTTTTGGTGCTAAATCAAACCCTTTGGTATGCGTATAAGCTCCGGCTGCGGTTACCGTCGTATTTTCACCAATTTTTTGCTGAGTCGAACCGTTATAGTTTTGGTAACTGTGTGAGCCAATACCTGCATTTAAAGTTGTGCCATCGTTATCACGGCGAGTAATAATATTTACTACTCCACCTACTGCATCAGAACCATAAACCGCTGAACGGGCGCCGCGAATATATTCAATGCGTTGCACCAGTGAGATAGGAATTTGGCTCATATCGGAAGAGCCAGAAATGCCCGCTTGATTCAAACGAACACCATCAATCAGCACTAAAACGTGACGTGATTCTGTGCCTCGTATAAATAGAGAGCTTTGTTGACCCATTCCCCCGTTTTGCGCAATATCCACTCCCGGCAGGCGCCTTAATACATCTATCACGGTATTGGATTGCCAATGATCGATATCTTCACGAGTGACCACCGTCACTGGCGCTAATATAGAAGAGATGGGTTGTTCAAAGCGGTTAGCGGAGACAACCACTTGGTCAGTTTTATTATTTGCACTTGCCAAAGAAGAAGTAGCGCACAGCACAGCCAGCGCAGCGGCCGATAACGGCAGCGACTTTTTATTATTCATTATGATTACACTCGGAAAATCAATTCAATTAATGTTCCGCGAGGTTGAATATAGATTCGCGCAGATATTCAACAAAGCGATTGGTAGCGTGGCAGGTATCGGACTTATAAAGTAACAAGTTGGGTTTCTATATATGAAATAAAAACGATATATAAAATGAAAATTCGACCTGTTATATCCCCTAAATAATTCAAGTGACATGTAGGCGGCAAGCGAAGATATCCCTAGGAGCATACTGAAGTATGTGACTAGGGTAGCTGAGCGATGCCAACACCCATGTAGCTTGAAGAATGACGGGGATACCTTAATTACCGTTGCGCGTCAGTCTTGGACTTACACCAAGTTCCCTAAACCACAGCCATTATCGTAAGTTGAATAGTTATGAGTGTCTACGGATGGATAATGAAAACTGGACATCTTCGCCGCATTCCCTACAATTTCGCTCCTGATACGAATTTATTACTGTTTTATGGAGCCAAACATGCCAAACACCTTGCACACTGACGACTACGAACAACAGCTCGTAGAAAAAACGAATCGCTTAAAGGCGATGATGGCTCCTTTTAACGCCCCTGAACCTGAAATTTTTTCATCACCAAAATCGCATTACCGGATGCGCGCCGAATTTCGCGTCTGGCACGATAATGACGATTTATTTCATATTATGTTTGATAAGGAAACTAAAGAAAGGATCCGTGTTGACCAGTTCCCTGTCGCAAGTCAGTTAATCAATGACATGATGGCAGCTTTATTGCCGTTAATTAAGCAAAATGAATTACTTCGTCATAAATTATTTCAAATTGATTATTTATCAACGCTAAGTAATAAGCTGATTGTTTCGCTGCTTTACCATAAAAAACTCAGTGAAGAGTGGGTTGCTGAGGCAAAAGCCTTAAAAGCCGTTTTAGTTGAACAAGGCTTTGATGTGCAATTAATCGGCCGAGCGTCAAAAACAAAAATCATGTTAGACAATGATTATGTTGATGAAATATTACCGGTAATGGGTAAAAATATGGTGTATCGCCAAGTCGAAAATAGCTTTACGCAGCCTAACGCACAGGTCAATATCAAAATGTTGGAATGGGCAATTGGGGCAACACAGAATTCGACGGGGGATTTATTAGAACTTTACTGCGGAAATGGAAACTTTTCATTGGCATTAGCGCAAAACTTCGAACGCGTACTAGCCACTGAAATTGCAAAACCTTCTGTGGCTGCTGCTCAATATAATATCGAAGCCAATAATATTGAAAATGTACAAATTATTCGTATGTCTGCAGAGGATTTTACCCAAGCCATGCAAGGTGCTCGTGAATTTAGGCGCCTAGAGGGTATTTCTTTAGCAGACTACCAGTGCAATACCATTTTCGTTGACCCGCCTCGCAGTGGTTTAGATGCAGAAACAGTGAAGCTAGTTCAGGGTTATGACCATATCCTATATATTTCGTGTAACCCAGAAACGCTATGCGATAACTTAGTTGAGCTGACTAAAACGCATAAAATAGAGAAATTAGCCTTATTCGACCAATTTCCGTATACCCATCATATGGAAAGTGGGGTATTACTGAGCCGCTATTAGTTGGCTGAAAACTCGGTTATTAAAAGCAAAAACGCCGCATTTTACTGCGGCGCCTTATTAATAGAAAAGTCGTCTAAACTTAGTTTTCGACTTCTTGCTCAAGTGCCAGCTCCGCTTTTTCTTTCTTACGTGCTTTCCAGCTTGAGTACATCCACAATGCGATAATGACAATAAAGGTTGCTGGGATAAAGTTAGAGCCTATTTCAGGGTTTTGAACGCGTAAAATCGCGGCATAACCAAATAGGCCAATAAAAAAACTACCAGCAACAAATTTTGGCAACCCCATCGGCATGGCTTGATGTAAATAGCGCTGGTGTAAACAATACGCAGCCAATATTAGGGTTAAAATTGGAAAAAATGAAAAGTCGACCAACGAGTTAAACAGCGTTGAAAACGTCCCATGGGTTGCAAGGCCAATCACAAAGGCTAGCAATAATGTGCTTCTTTCATAACTTTTTTGATCCGTCATTGATTCTCCTTATTATTTAGTAAGGTCTGGGTCAGTTTGATTTTGTTTTTCCTGTTCCCGGCGGTACCAGTAATAGGCGCCTTTCGCGATCATTCTTAACTGTAATACCAGCCGTTCTTCGAGATTCCTGCGTTTTTCTTCATCAATGTCTAGCGCTTCCGCTCCTGCGCTAAAGACAATCGTTACCATGGCCTCGGCTTGCATTTCAGTAAAATGGCGAGGCATACGGCTTTCAAGTTCAAGGTAATCGGCCAATTCCGCAATAAAATGTTGAATTTCCCGAGCGACCGCTGCACGAAACTCCGCAGATGTTCCCGAACGCTCCCGCAATAATAACCTAAAGGCATTAGGGTTATTACCAATAAACTCCATAAAAGTTGAGACTGATGTACGGATCACACTCCCGCCTTTTGCAATACGCTGTCTTGCTTGGCGCATTAGCTGGCGTAACATCAAGCCACTTTCGTCAACCATCGTCAGCCCAAGTTCATCAACGTCCTTAAAATGACGGTAAAATGAAGTCGGTGCAATCCCAGCTTCACGTGCAACTTCCCGTAAACTGAGGCTAGTAAAGCTCCGTTCAGCGCTTAATTGGCTAAATGCGGCTTCGACGAGTGAACGCCGAGTTTTTTCTTTTTGTTTTGCTCTAACGCCAATTGTGTTGCTCACGGTGATCCTAATTTCTTATCATGGAAGGTCAATGTAATAAGTATTACTCTTCGCCTAGCATACCTGAAAATAATTAAACTGTTTTGGAGAAAAAGCGACTATCGCTGCAATTTACTCATTTTCAGAATTTAACTTAGCCTTTTTTCAATTAGTTTTTTAACGCTGATATACTACCAACCTTTCACTAAACAATACTTCAGCAAACCCCTACTTTATGAACCCATGAATTATATTTAGGTATTTTTCTGAGGCTCTTGAACTAAAATATTTTCTCCTAAGAATTTCAAATTGAGATAAGGCGACAAAACAAGCGAACTCCTGAAAGTATATATAAGTATGTGACTAGAGTAAGCGAATGTCGCCAACGTTGTATCGATTTGAAAGACAGCGAGGAAATTAGGTGAAATAACCAACTAATGATAACATCTTGTTGTCATTTTGTTTTAGAGCAGGTCTTACCTCATGCAACTTACCCATTTTGATGCAATAGTCATTGGTTCCGGTCCTGGTGGTGAAGGCGCCGCCATGGGGCTAGTGAAACAAGGAAAAAACGTTGCTGTTATAGAACGTTATAATAATGTCGGCGGAGGCTGTACCCACTGGGGAACCATTCCCTCAAAAGCCCTCCGTCATGCTGTTAGTCGTATTATCGAATTCAACCAAAACCCGCTTTATAGTGATAACTCCCGTAGCTTAAGCTCCTCTTTCTCCGAAATTCTACGACATGCTGAAACGGTAATTAGCCAACAAACACGCATGCGCCAAGGATTTTACGAACGTAATGGTTGCCAAATGTTTTCGGGTGAAGCCACCTTTATCGATGAACAACATATCAGTGTCCGCTACGCGGATGGAAGTTGTGATGTTTTAAGTGCAGATAAAATCGTCATTGCCACTGGCTCTCGTCCATACTGCCCTTCTGACGTTGATTTCAACCATTCTCGAATCTACAACAGTGATACTATTCTCAACCTAACCCATGAACCTCGCCATGTGATTATTTATGGTGCAGGTGTTATCGGCTGTGAATATGCATCTATTTTTCGTGGGTTAGGGGTTAAAGTTGACTTAATCAACACCCGTGATCATCTCTTGGCCTTTCTTGACCAAGAGATGTCAGATGCCTTGTCGTATCATTTTTGGAATAGTGGTGTTGTTATTCGCCATAATGAAGAATATGAAAAAATCGAAGGGGTTGAAGACGGCGTTATTGTTCACCTGAAGTCAGGTAAAAAAGTCAAGGCGGACTGTTTACTGTATGCGAACGGAAGAACCGGTAACACTGATAGCTTAGGCCTGGCTAATGTCGGGATCGAAGCAGATGGTCGCGGTTTAGTTAAAGTCAATAAAGCGTATCGCACCACTAATGAACATATTTATGCTGTTGGTGATGTCATTGGCTACCCAAGTTTGGCCTCTGCAGCTTATGACCAAGGTCGAATTGCAGCCCGAGCCATTGGGGGTAGTTTAGGTAATGCACATTTAGTGGAAGATATTCCAACAGGGATTTATACCATTCCTGAAATTAGTTCAGTTGGTAAAACAGAACAAGAACTGACCGCAATGAAAGTGCCTTATGAAGTTGGCCGGGCACAGTTTAAACATTTAGCACGTGCACAAATCGCAGGTATGAATGTCGGTAGTTTGAAAATATTATTCCATAGAGAAACATTACAGATATTAGGCATTCACTGTTTCGGTGAGAGAGCGGCTGAAATTATCCATATCGGCCAAGCTATCATGGAACAAAAAGGTGAAGGTAATACTATCGAATATTTCGTAAATACGACGTTCAATTACCCGACGATGGCGGAAGCTTTCCGTGTTGCAGCTTTAAATGGTTTAAATCGACTCTTTTAATTATTGAGTGATTAATGGTTGCCAATAATCTGGCAACCATCATCAACTAAAAAAATAATATTGGTAGCTTAACCCTAAACTCTATTTTTATAATAGTTATCCATTGAGTTATAGATGGTCTCCGCTAATTGTTCATAGCGCCCACGTAACGGTGAACCCGGGCGATAAACTAATACGATAGTTCGTTTCGGTTCAGGTTCAATGCAATTTAAATAACATACCCCATCACGACAAACTTCATTTGGCACCGATAAATCAGGTAAAAGTGTAATTCCACTCCCTGCTGCTACCATATTTCTTAACGTTTCTAAGCTTGTTGCCCTGAAGTGTGTATCTTCTTTAGCACCTGCTTGGAAGCAAAAGCCCATTGCTTGGTCACGTAAACAGTGGCCATCTTCTAACATTAATAGCTTTTCACCTGACAATTCACTCATTTCAATCGTATCACGATCATGCCATGGGTGACTCTCATAGATAGCCAATTTCATCGGTTCTTCAAATAACGGTACAACAATGAAAGGGTCTGTTTCTTTTACTTCCGCTAAAATAGCGCAATCTAATTTACCACTGTCTAACTGAGCTAATAATTGCTGAGTTTGCGCTTCATGCAAATAGATTTCTAATTTAGGGTGAGCTTGGTGCAATTGCGGAATAATATGAGGTAATAGATACGGCGCAACCGTTGGAATTAAACCAATATGTAATGGCCCTGACATGCTTTCCCCTTGGAGGGCAGCCATTTCTTGTAAAACTTTAATTTCACGCAAAATAGTACGGGCTTGTTCAACTAATAACAAACCTTGTTGAGTAAAAAGAACTTTACGGCTAGTTCTTTCTAACAACATCACGCCAAGTTCTTCTTCTAATTTACGAATTTGGCCACTAAGAGTTGGTTGGCTAACATGACAAGAATCCGCGGCACGTCTAAAGTGTTTATGTTCGGCGAGTGCGACGAGGTACTCTAAATCTCGAATATTCATATTTCTTTTCCTTTCGTGAATTCTCTGTCAAACCAAAGATAGATAATACCAATCACTATATCGATATTGTTTTGTTTTATCTATTGATAAATTGAAAAATAGGGGGAAAACCTCATTTTTTGAAGGATGCACGCAATATAATGAAACAAAATGTAATGTTTAGAAACAAAATGTATCTCATTCCTGACTCTTCAACAGAGAGAATAGTTAATTAATGATTAAATTCATTTACTATTAGCATTTCAATATAACATCCCTAATAAAAGTATTAACCGTGTTTTTTTAGAATAAAATTTCAATAAATTACATCCTAACGTTGCCAAGTAAAATCCCAACATTCTCCTCAAAAAATATAGACTATTTGTGTCATTAATTCACATAACAGATAAAATCAACTTTATTTTAACATTTAGTGAATATCACTAAAATAACTAAATTATTAGAATTTAATATGTATTTAGTCACACTTCATCAGTTTTGAATTAATTAAAACATACAAATATTTATTATATTCATCTCAAACAAAAGAAACATTTTGTTATCTTTCCTTTCACTCTCTATTAAAGTTTGTAAGTTTTTATATAAAAGTAAATGTAAATTGCAGCCTAATTTTGTTAAATTTTATTTTAATCACTATTACAGATTGATAACAACAGAAAATCACTAGAGAATCCAACTATAAAAAACTAACAGAAAACACAAATAATAAAACAAAACACTGCAAATTTCTTAATGCACAGCCTTATTAACCACCAAAATACAAATGGATAACTTTAAATTACAATGAGAGTAATTTTGTTTTCTTTATATTTTTAAACATTTCCTTTTTTAATTTTACACCTAAATAGTGTTTTTAAATTTATAATTCCCACATCAAAAACACCAAGGAATATCAGTTCATTATTATTATTCTTATTTAATCGCACACAAATCTAATTTAAACATACAGCAAGTTGATTAATCAAAAATCAATGACGGGATACTATTATGAAAAATTTATTAACAAAAACTCAAAAATTTGGCCTTCGTTCACTCTGTGTATTGTTACTCGCTACAACCGCATCTATTCATGCTTATGCAAGTAATGACCAACAAAATGGGGTTATTCATTTCTCTGGGGCAGTCGTATTTCCGTCTTGCTTTAATGAAGTGACCGACAATCATGTCACACTGAATTGCTTAAATAACCAATCTGATATGGTTGCCAGCAAAATAAACTTGAATGATGTTGCAAATACTCAAGGTTGGAAGGTAATCAATGAAGGTAGAGGAGAGTATTTATATAACTGGGTGAATGAAGAAAAACAACTCGGAATGCTAACCATTAAATATATTTAAAAACAAACGCGTTATGGGAATCGGGGTAGTCATACTACCCCCCATTTTTTCTTCTACAACTAATCACAGTTCTAATCGTTTTTTTGCTTCCACAATAGCACTTGCCACTTGCTTCTGAGATACCCCACCTTTTGCTAACCGCTTATCTAAACAAGATTGTAGCGATAAAATTTCATAGACATCCAACTGAATAGTGTCACTGAATTTTTGCAAATCACTGAGAGCCATTTCTTCTAAAGCTTTACCTTGCCCAATTGCTGCAACAACTGCTTCACCCACGATATGATGCGCTTCGCGGAATGGAACACCTTTAGCAACGAGGTAATCAGCAAGCTCAGTTGCATTGGCATAACCTTGCTTCGCCGCATCTTCACAACGACTACGGCGAATTTGAATACCATCAAGCACCAACGCAGCCATATGCATGCAATCTAACCAAGTATCTAATGCGTCGAATAACCCTTCTTTGTCTTCTTGCATATCTTTGTTATACGCAAGAGGCAATCCTTTAAGGGTCATCATCATACCTGTTAGCGCCCCTTGGACACGCCCACATTTTCCGCGGATTAATTCCAATGCATCTGGGTTTTTCTTTTGTGGCATTAATGATGAACCTGATGTCACTTTGTCTGATAACTCGACAAAACCAGCTTCACCACTATTAAAGAAAATTAAATCTTCAGCAAAGCGGGATAAATGAACCATACCAATACTTGCGTTGGATAATAGTTCAAGCACGTGGTCTCTATCTGAAACGGTATCTAAGCTATTACGCGTTGCCGAAGCAAAACCTAACCATGATGCCAGCTGCTCACGGTCGATATCATAAGCCGTGCCTGCTAATGCCCCGCATCCTAATGGGCTGACATCTAAGCGTTTTAGTGTATCTTTTAAACGGCTTTCATCACGAGCTAACATTTCACTGTAAGCTAAGCACCAATGTGCAAAAGTGACAGGCTGGGCACGTTGTAAATGCGTATAACCTGGCATCACGGCATCTTGATTATTTTCCGCAGTCAGCACCAATGCTTTTTGTAGCTCTGTTACCGCTTCAAGTAGCAATGCAACTTGGTCTTTACACCACAGTTTTAAATCTGTTGCGACTTGGTCGTTACGGCTACGGCCTGTATGCAATTTTTTACCTAAATCACCGACTTTATCAATCAGTTGACCCTCAACCCAGCTATGAATATCTTCTGCGTCACTTTGCAGGATAATTTCAGGGTTATCTTGTACTTCTTTAAGTAAGGCATTTAGTGCTTGTTCTAAAGTTTGTTGTTCGCTATCAGACAATACACCAACTGTTACCAGTGATTTTGACCATGCGACTGAGCCGATAATATCTTGTTGCGCCAAGCGATAATCGAAACGCAGTGAATCATTAAACTGTTTAAACCGTTGATCTGCTTGCTGACTAAAACGTCCACCCCAAAGTGCCATAACTAATCCCTACCTGATTGATAAAATAAGTTTTTAACCCCGACAGCGGTCTTGGCTGCCGGGGGACTACTATTTGATTTATTTCGCTTTGTTTTGTTCTTTCAGCGCACGGATACGTGAAGATAGCGAGTAAAGACGAATAAACCCACCTGCATGACTGTGGTCATAAACTTCATCTTCACCGAATGTGGCAAACTCTTCTGAATACAAGCTCTTATCTGCTTTTTTCTGAATCGCAGTCACTTGCCCTTTATATAATTTCAGAACAACTTCACCTGTCACATCTTGTGCTAATGACTCCGCAGCAGCTTGTAATGAATGACGTAATGGTGCAAACCAGCGCCCGTCATAAACCACATATGACATTTCTAAACCGAGTTGCTCACGCCATTTGTAGCTGTCACGGTCAAGAACCAGTTGTTCAATACCACGTAGAGCAGCCATCATAATGGTGCCTCCCGGGGTTTCATAACAACCACGAGATTTCATACCGACTAAACGGTTTTCAACGATGTCGATACGACCCACTCCGTGTTTTGCACCTAAAGTATTTAATGTTTCTAAACAACCAAGTG
Organism: Providencia sp. PROV223; assembly: GCF_028479245.1. NCBI lineage: Bacteria > Pseudomonadati > Pseudomonadota > Gammaproteobacteria > Enterobacterales > Morganellaceae > Providencia > Providencia sp. PROV223. The sequence goes on along the minus strand of NZ_JAMPNG010000028.1, from coordinate 26,786 downwards.
GGGACAATGCTTGCCCATTCACCGAAACGACTTCGCCATGTTTAACACCAACGGTAACCAGTTCAGCTTCATTCGGTGCATCTTGCGGGTCGACAGTCCATACCCAACAATCTTGGTTTGCCGCATTCCATGTGCTTTCTAATACGCCACCTTCAGTAGAAATGTGCCATGCGTTTTCATCACGACTATAGATTTTTTCTAAGCTGGCTGTTGTTGGAATATTACGTTCTTTCAGGTAATCGAGCAGTGCTTCACGGGAACGTAAGTCCCACTCACGCCATGGTGCAACGACTTGTAACTGTGGTGCTAATGCCGTATAGGTGCTTTCGAAACGCACTTGGTCATTACCTTTACCTGTTGCGCCATGGGCAACAGCATCTGCCCCTACTTTTAAGGCAATTTCGACTTGCGCTTTAGCTATAATTGGGCGAGCCATTGACGTACCTAATAAATAGCTACCTTCATATAATGCACCTGTTTTTAATACAGGGTAAATATACTCTTTGATGAACTCTTCGCGTAAATCCACTACGTAGCATTCAGATGCACCTGATTGCAGGGCTTTTTTCTCAACGCCCACTAAATCTTCACGGTCTTGCCCCACATCCGCAACGAAGGCCACGACTTCGCAATCATCATAGTTTTCTTTTAGCCATGGAATAATTGCTGATGTATCCAGACCACCTGAATATGCTAATACAATCTTTTTAATGCCCTTTTTCATAACGTACCTATCCGCTCAATTAATATTGTTATTCCATGGCTCATTTATGATGCCAAGATCCGTGTTCCGATTGCTGTTCCATTAAATAGTTCGGGAAGTTGTTCTGCATGACGCCAGCTTGCGATATCCACAGAACGTTGCAAGGCTGCCGCAGCGTCTAATGCTGCATTGACCTTCACAATCATTCCGTCAGTAATAATTCCCTGTTCAATTAACTTTTGCGCTTTTTGCGTCGTCATTTCATCAATTTTTTGGCCTTTACCATCCAAAATACCGCTCACATCGGACAATAAGACCAGATCTGCGTTTAATGCTTGGGCGATGGCGGTTGCGGCTTGGTCCGCATTCACGTTCATCAACTCACCTTTTGGTGTGATACCAATAGAGCTGATAATGGGTAAATAACCCGCCCCCAACAATAATTTCAATAATTTTGCATCACCAGGTTTAGCATTACCGACATGGCCTAATTCTTCGTTTAGTTGCGTCACCGTGGCACTTTGGCCATCACCGAGAGAAAGACCTACTGCCGAAAGTTGATACTTCGTTGCCCATGCCAATAATGTTTTATTCGCAGTGCCTGCTAATGCCCCCGTAATAATATCGATTTGGTCTGCTGGCGTGACTCGCAACCCTTGCTTTTTAACCACGGGTAATTGCAGTTTTTGCATCAATTCATCAACTAAACAACCACCACCATGCACAATCACCAATTCGCGTTGATGAGCTTGCCGATAGGTTTGGATAGCTGTAAATAATTTTTCAAGCGCTTCGATGCTATCAAGTAACACTCCGCCCAACTTAATCACTAAGGGTTGCATGGGGTTAATCCTTCTTAAAGTAAAGACTGAGTTTCAGCAAAACCAAAACGAATATTCATGCACTGAACGGCTTGTGCTGCTGCACCTTTAAGTAGGTTATCTTCTGTACCCACTAAAATCAGGTGTTCACCTTTCAATACATAACCAATATCACAAAACGGCGTACCGACTACCGATTTCAATGCAGGAACACCTTTTTCATATAACCGCACTAATGGTTTATTTTGATAGGCATCTTTAAACGTTTGTGTGATTTTTTCTGCCGTCACACCCGTTTTTACTTTGCAAGTAATCGTTGCCAGAATGCCTCGAGAGAAATTACCCAAATGCGGTGTAAAAATAACCTCTCTCCCTAAATGAGTCGCGATTTCTGGCTGGTGACGATGCGTAAAGAGGCCATAAGGTTGCAAACTCACCTCACAAAAGCTGTTGGTCATTGAGGCTTTACGGCCTGCACCGGAAACACCGCTAGTGGCATTAATGACTGGCCACATAGCTTCATCCAGTAAATCTGCTTCAATCAATGGCTTAAGTGCTAATTGGGAAACCGTTGGGTAACACCCTGGTACTGCAATCAATTGTGCTTGATGAATTTTATCAGCCTGCCATTCTGCTAAACCGTAAACTGCTTGCATTAGCCATTCAGTATTTGTATGTTCAAAGCCATAGTATTGCGTATAAAACGCAGGATCTTGAACACGATAAGCACCGGATAAGTCGAACACTACGCAGCCCGCTTCAAGAAACTGAGGTGCAATGTCATGGCTCACTTCATGTGCCGTGGCAAGGAAAACAACATCAATACCTTTCGCTGCTTCCGCGACATCGGTTAATGGCAGAACGGGAAGGTCGATGATGCCTTTATACTGAGGGTGTAAATCAGAAAAACGTTTATTTGCATCCGCACTTTGCTTCGATACCATCAATCCTTGAAGATTAACTTCCGGATGGCGTTGCAAATAAGCGGCTAATTCTGCTCCAGTATAGCCACTGGCCCCGATAATGAGTGTGTTCAACATATGCTTTCTACCTTGTACTCGTGACCCAAACAGTTTAATGTGTATTTTTATTCAAATAAAGTGCATGAATATTGATACTATTATGGATAAAGGCTGTCAACAGTGAATATTAAATTACCTGCATTTATTGAGATTTATCGTCAATTAATTGCCATTCCGTCGATTAGTGCGACTGATTCTCATTTGGATCAGAGCAATAAAGCTCTGGTGGAACTTCTCGGTGGATGGCTGGAGACGTTAGGTTTTTCGGTCAACATTCAACCTGTACCGGAAACGCGTGATAAATATAATTTGCTTGCATCCATTGGCGAAGGAAATGGTGGGTTGATGCTATGCGGTCATACCGATACCGTGCCCTTTGATGATGGGCGTTGGAGCAAAAACCCGTTTGAGCTGACAGAGCATGACGGCAAGTTATATGGGCTCGGAACCGCAGATATGAAAGGCTTTTTTGCTTTTATTATTGATGCGTTACGCGATATGGATTTAAAACAACTCAAACGCCCACTGCATATATTAGCCACAGCAGATGAAGAAACATCGATGGCTGGTGCGCGTTATTTTGCAGCCAGTACAACATTAAGACCAGATTTTGCAATTATTGGCGAGCCAACATCGTTACAACCGATTCGCGCGCACAAAGGGCATTTATCAAATGCTATCCGCATTACTGGGCAATCGGGGCACTCTAGTGACCCAGAACGTGGCGTCAATGCAATTGAATTGATGCATGAGTCTATTTCCCACCTAATGGACTTACGAAATACGTTAAAAGAACGATTTAACAACCCTGCATTTGTCATTCCCTACCCGACGATGAACTTTGGTCATATTCATGGTGGTGACGCAGCCAACCGAATTTGTGGTTGTTGTGAATTACATATGGATATTCGTCCGCTACCTGGGTTAACTTTGCAAGATTTAGATGAACTACTTAATGAAGCTCTTGAGCCGGTTAGTGCCCGTTGGCCAGGTCGCTTGACGGTTGAATCCATGCATCCGCCGATCCCTGGCTATGAATGCCCAACGGACCACAAAATGGTCGCAGTGATTGAGCAATTGTTAGGGCAAAAAGCAGATACCGTGAATTACTGTACTGAAGCACCGTTTATCCAAGAGCTCTGCCCAACGTTGGTTCTTGGCCCTGGTTCTATTGAGCAAGCACATCAACCTGATGAGTTTATTGATATGCGCTTTATTGAGCCTACTCGCCAATTAATTAGCCAAATGATTGAGCACTTCTGTTTCACTGAGTAAATCTGACTAGCCATAGATTCAAGCGCGACACTGAAAAGAGTCGCGTTTTTTATCATGAATTATTTTCCTGTTGCCTTTGAAAAAACCTCAGCGTCATAATTTAATTTAAGTATTGACTATTGATACCGATCTGGTAATTTCTTTTAGACGTCTAAACGTATAGACGCACAAATGGATATAATAACGTACAAAAAATAGTTAGTCTGCAAATTGCGAGGTTACAGGGTATGAGCTTTTTTCACGCAAATCAGCGCGAAGCGCTAAATCAAAATTTAGCTGAGTTAGATGGCCAAATTAATGTTTCATTTGAATTTTTCCCACCTCGCAGTGAAGAGATGGAGCAGACACTATGGAAATCCATCGATCGGCTCAAAAACCTGAAACCTAAATTTGTCTCCGTGACTTATGGTGCGAATTCCGGTGAACGTGATAGAACGCACAGCATCATCAAAGATATTAAAGATAAAACCGGTTTAATTGCCGCCCCTCACCTAACTTGTATTGATGCAAGCCCTGATGAACTGAAAGCCATTGCTCGTGACTATTGGAATAATGGTATTCGTCATATTGTTGCTCTGCGTGGTGATTTACCTGACAACAGCCGTAAACCAGATATGTATGCCGTTGATTTGGTTGAGTTGCTAAAAGGTGAGGCGGATTTTGATATTTCTGTCGCTGCCTACCCTGAAGTCCACCCAGAAGCCAAAAGTGCTCAAGCCGATTTAATTAGTTTAAAAAAGAAAATTGATGCGGGTGCTAACCGTGCAATTACTCAATTTTTCTTTGATGTTGAAAGCTATTTACGTTTTCGTGACCGCTGTGTCGCAACTGGCATTGATGTGGAAATTGTACCGGGGATCTTACCGGTCTCTAACTTTCGCCAACTTGAGCGCTTTGCTAAACTGACTAACGTACGCATTCCTGCGTGGATGAGCAAAATGTATGAAGGATTAGACGATGACCCAGAAAGCCGTAATCTTGTCGGTGCATCCATTGCCATGGACATGGTTAAAATTCTTAGCCGTGAAGGCGTAAAAGATTTCCACTTTTACACATTGAACCGTTCTGAGCTCACCTATGCTATCTGCCATACTTTAGGCGTTAGGCCTTAGCCCCTCAATGTCGTGATATATTTTTAAAAGTACATCACGACATTGCTTTATGAAAGTTTCCTAATTCCACTTAGTTAAACTCATTGAAACCGAAAAATTCCAACAATGAGTATTAAATATGAAAGTTGCGTCCAATATCTCTTCGGTGAATACTTCACCATCCACCTCGATTAAAACAGCCGCATTCCCTACTGGATCATTTGAACAACGGGATGTCGTGATTATTAATCCCTATATGAATGGAGGTGGGGATAAAGCACTGGGTAATAAAGTCGCAAACATTGCATTAAATGATGGCTGCAGAGTATCCATCATTTCAATGAATGCTGACGATATTGCAAAAATGGACTGTCGTAATTTGTCGTTAAATGACCCCACTTTTAATTCAATTGACCAATTGAGAAATCCATTACTTATTATTACTCCAATTAGCACGCTGGAACCTCAACAAATTGAGTTTTGTATCACGTGGCTATGTCAACACCTTGATTTTAACAAACAAAAAGTAATGATCCTTGATGAAATGGATGTCCGTCCTCAAGACAGTAAACTGCTAGAATGTATAAAGCACCTACGTCATAATGGGTTTAAAAATATCCGCGCTTATAACTTAGGGTTAAATAATGGGATAGGTTATTTAGTAACAGAACAGAAACAGATAGATAATATTAAACACCGTTTCAAATATGAGTTATCCAACTTAATGGATAGTTATAATTTATCGTTAGCAAAAGATACCCACCACTATTTAGCCTATCTCAGTGCTGAACCTGTGTACCGACAAGCCAAACTCCCCATGCATAGTGCACAATTGTTCATTGCTAATAAACTTGTAGAAACACAGCATGATAATAAAGATACAAATTTTATTATTGTGATACGCCAGCTAGCCAATTGTTATCGTGATGATTTCAATATAGAAGAATTTGATAGGCATACAAAATACTACTTTGACGGTAAAGAAACTGTTTCCTCAGCCCTACAAGAAATACTGATAAAAAAAGAAGCAGGGAAATTTGATTCGCCAATGTTATTTTCAAAAGCACAATTATATCTTGCAGATACAGAGCAAGGAAAATTAGAAAAACTTTTTGAGCTTAAAGGTACTGGAAACCGACAAATTAATATTGTTGTAACTGAATCCCTCCCCAAAAATATTTTTGAGGATTTCATGTGCTTGGCTGATTCCGGCATGATGAGCGGTGATCAGTCACTTAGTGAGTATTTATCCTTAAAAAGCGCCGTACCTTACTACGACATGCAACCATGGAAAGAGGGAGTTGCTGATGGCTTAATCAAGTATGCAGAACAACATGGAACCAAAGATACTATGGTTTCTAAAATCAGTGGTTACAAACTTAATGGCGGCACTAGGGCTTCCTATTTAAATGCAACCCAGTATATTCCACCGACTCCAGAACAATTAGCTCAAGAAGAGGCAACTAATAAGAAAATTGCTAGCTTAAAAGCCAATGGTAAAATTCGTGAGTTCATCACGCCAAAAAAAGAATGGAAAAGATGGGATCAGTAGAAAGCAAGTCACTAATCGAGCAGAAGGCGGGATCACTCCGCCATCCTTTCACACCAATGTATGTACGGCTTCGTATATGGCGGTTCCTATCTATATTGAAATAAATCCAATACATGAATCTGTTTCGTTCATTGTGCCTACAAGCCGCTCAGAAAGCATATGTGATTTGCCGCTCGTGATATGCTATTGGTTAGCTAGCACTACTTTAGTTAGCTTAAAAATAAAGATCATCAATTATCCGGAACTGGCTATTTATATTTATTGTTTACAAAAAAGCTTCTGTTTTTTACAAAAATACATTGACGTGATATCGAAACTGATTAGTTTTCCGACCCACATATCCATAATAAAACCAGTGTTATTATCTTCTATATTCAAGTTTATCTTACCGCAATAAATATATTTAACGGTTAATGGTATAAATTAATTTTTAATATAATGAAAATTATCGCTTAAATATCAACCACAGAATTTAACATTACTGAAATATTAAATCCCCACAAATAATCATGTATTTCTCCTTCAATTATCGCCCCATGTAAAATCAAATAAAAATAGCTAAAAAGCTAAATTCATAGAAATAAAAACCATAAAAATGTAATAATTCAGTTAAATTATGCAGTTTTTAGTATCATCTTATAAACACAAATCACCCTTTGATAAAATTATCTATCAAAAAAACAATCACAAACCATCATTCACTCCACTATCACTTTCTAATTATGACATTTTTCATTAAATTATCTTTTTTATTTGAACGCTTTTGAATTTTTCAAAAGTCAGCGTATATTTAATATTGAGCTCAAAATTAATACTATTTAATTACCACATGGTTATTGAGGAATTAAGACATGAGTAATAATGCATTAAATTCAAAACACAATGGAATGGATGATGTCTACGCATCATTAGAATTATCCAAATCATTACCAAAAACCAAATTTCCATTGAAGGAACAAGCACCACGTAATGTATTTAGTGCAGTACGCGATGAATTAATGTTAGATGGGAATTCACGCCAAAACTTAGCGACATTCTGCCAGACATGGGTAGATGATGAAATTCGTGATTTGATGGATTTGTCTATCGACAAAAACATGATAGACAAAGATGAATATCCACAAACGGCTGAAATTGAAAACCGCTGTGTACATATGTTAGCAGATTTATGGAATTCACCAGATGCAGAAAATACCCTTGGTTGTTCAACCATCGGGTCCTCAGAGGCTGCAATGCTTGGTGGGCTCGCGCTAAAATGGCAGTGGCGTAAAAAACAAGCTGCTAAAGGGAAACCGACTGATAAACCCAACTTAATTTGTGGCCCAGTTCAAATCTGTTGGCACAAATTTGCCCGTTATTTCGATGTTGAACTGAGAGAAATTCCACTTGAAGGCGACCGCCTTATCATGACACCGGAAGAGGTACTCAAACGCGTCGATGAAAATACCATTGGTGTCGTACCAACGCTTGGGGTGACATTTACCTGCCAATATGAGCCCGTTAAAGCCGTACATGATGCGCTCGATAAACTGCAAAAAGAGACTGGGCTGGATATCCCTATCCATGTGGATGGGGCGAGTGGCGGGTTCTTAGCCCCATTCTGTGCGCCAGACTTAGAATGGGATTTCCGCTTACCACGCGTAAAATCCATTAATGCGTCAGGTCATAAGTTCGGCTTAGCCCCATTAGGCGCTGGCTGGGTAATTTGGCGTGAAGCCAAAGATCTCCCAGAAGAATTGATTTTTAATGTGAATTATTTAGGTGGCAACATGCCAACATTCGCACTCAATTTCTCTCGTCCTGGTGGCCAAATCATTGCTCAATATTATAATTTCTTGAGACTAGGTCGCGAAGGCTATGCAAAAATCCACAACGCTTGCTACGCAACCGCACAATATCTCAGCCGTGAAATTGAAAAATTAGGGCCATTTGAAATGATTTTTGATGGTGATAGCCAAACGGGTATCCCGGCATTAGCCTGGAAACTAAAAGAAGGCACAACCACCAGCAAATATTCCCTCTATGACATCGCAGACAAACTGCGTAGTCGCGGCTGGCAAGTTCCCGCCTATTCCATGCCAGCAAACCGTGAAGACCTTGTTATTCAACGTATTCTAGTACGTCATGGGGTCAGTTTAGATTTAGCGGCATTACTGATTGATGACTTCAAACGTACCTTAGAATATTTCGACAAGCACCCCGTCAATCTACCGCTAACAGAAGAAGAAGGCGGCGGTTTTAATCACAGTTAATTCTTTTATTCATGATTGTGTTGTTAACGAGCCAAAGAGCCTTAAGTTCTTTGGCTCCTACTGAGATCCGCCCAGCAAAGGCTGATTGTTTATCGATTTGAGGAGAACTCGTATGGCAACAACGACAGCTCCAGCCGCAAAACAGCTCACATTACTCGGCTTTTTTGCCATTACCGCATCGATGGTGATGGCCGTTTATGAATATCCAACATTTGCGACATCTGGCTTTAGCCTCGTATTTTTCCTGCTATTGGGAGGATTATTGTGGTTTATTCCTGTCGCCTTGTGTGCCGCAGAAATGGCAACCGTGGAAGGTTGGGAGGAAGGTGGTGTATTTGCATGGGTTTCTAACACATTAGGCGAACGCTGGGGATTTGCCGCCATTTCATTTGGTTATTTACAAATAGCAATTGGCTTTATTCCTATGCTGTATTTCGTCTTAGGGGCACTGTCTTATATTTTAAATTGGCCAGAACTTAATACAGACCCAATCACTAAAACGATAGGGGCGCTTGTTATTCTCTGGGTATTGGCTTTCACTCAATTTGGTGGAACCAAATACACGGCAACCATTGCAAAAATCGGTTTCTTCGCAGGTATTTTGCTCCCAGCTCTAATTTTAGTCTTTTTAGCGATCAGCTATTTAGTTAGCGGCTCACCATTAGCAATTGAAATTAGTACTGAAACTTTTATTCCTGATTTCACCAAAATTGGTACACTAGTGGTATTTGTTGCCTTTATTTTGAGTTATATGGGTGTTGAGGCATCCGCAACCCACGTCAATGAGATGAAAAACCCCGGCCGAGATTACCCCGCAGCGATGTTTTTACTCATGATAGCGGCAATTTGTTTAAGCTCAATTGGTGGGTTATCGGTGGCAGCCGTGATCCCAAACAGTGAAATTAATTTATCTGCTGGTGTAGTACAGACATTCAATGTGCTTGTCACACACTTTAATTCCTCCCTTGAATGGGCCGTAAGAATTATTGCTGCATTATTATTACTTGGTGTGCTGGCTGAGATTGCTTCTTGGATTGTGGGGCCATCCCGCGGTATGTATGTCGCGGCACAGAAAGGCATTCTGCCGCAAAGCTTTGCCAAGGTGAATAAAAATGGCGTGCCGGTAACACTGGTAATTTCCCAATTACTGATCACGACAGTGGCAATTATTGTCCTCACCAATACTGGGGGCGGTGGCAATATGTCATTCCTTATTGCGCTCGCCTTAACCGTAGTTATCTATTTATGTAGCTATTTCATGCTATTTCTCGGTTACATGCATTTAGTGTGCAAACAACCAGAGAAAAAACGTGCATTTAATATTCCCGGAGGAAAAGGCGTTAAAGTTCTCGTCGCATTAGTTGGCTTCATTATTTCTATCTTAGCCTTTATTGTTTCATTTTTCCCACCGAGCTCTTTACCTGAGGGGGCGAGTGATAATACCTATGTGACATTACTTACGGTTAGCTTTGTGATTATTTTCTTACTTCCCTTTGTGATTTATGCTTTCCATAACAAACAAGGTAAGAAAACGAATGTCGCGATGGTGCATATCAAAACGCACAATGCGCCAGCTAACCATTTCTTTATTCACCCTCGAGCTCGCTCTACATATCACTTGATTCATCATGATAAACCAGATGATGGCTCATCCAATTCGTAATACCCTGTAAAAATAATGAGGGCTACCATTTGGTAGCCCTCATATTATTCAAGTATTTTAAAAATCAACAAACTAACCCGTATTACGCATACCTGCAGCAACCCCTGCAATCGTTACCATCAAGGCTTGCTCGACACGTGGGTCTGGGTGCTCTTGTTGGCGAGAACGATGTAAAAGCTCTGCTTGTAAGACGTTTAATGGGTCGGTATAGACATTACGTAACGCGATAGATTCTGCTATCCAAGGTAAATCCGCCATTAGCGCTTCGTCTTTCGAAACCGCCAATACGCTTTTAATATCCTCAGACAACTGGTCACGTAGTTTTTGCCCTAATGGCCATAAGCGCTCTTCCACTAAGCGGTGGTCATAATATTCTGCCAGCCATAAGTCTGCTTTTGCATAAACCATTTCTAACATCGCAATACGTGTATTAAAGAATGGCCACTGCTGCCACATTTCATCAAGAACAGCTTGTTTGCCTTCTTTCTCAATGACATGTTTCAGTGCTGCACCAGCGCCTAGCCATGCGGGAAGCATTAAACGGTTCTGCGTCCATGCAAAGATCCATGGAATAGCACGCAAAGTTTCCACGCCACCCGTTGGTCTACGTTTTGCAGGACGTGACCCAAGCGGTAATTTACCTAACTCTAGTTCAGGCGTCGCAGCGCGGAAATAAGGGACAAAATCCGGTTGTTCACGCACATAATCACGGTACATCGCGCAAGACACATCAGATAGTGAATCCATCACGGACTTCCACTCATCTTTTGGCTCTGGTGGTGGTAAAAGATTCGCTTCTAATATTGCACTCGCGTATAAGGCAAGGCTGCTAATCGTGACTTGTGGCAAGCCGAATTTAAAACGGATCATTTCGCCTTGTTCTGTTACCCGCAGCCCACCTTTTAAACTACCTGGTGGTTGAGAAAGTAATGCTGAATGTGCAGGTGCACCGCCGCGGCCAATTGTACCGCCACGCCCATGGAATAATGTCAGTGTGACACCTTCTTTCTCACACAACTTAATGAGTGCATCTTGTGCACGATATTGCGCCCATGACGCCGCCATTACCCCTGCATCTTTAGCCGAATCGGAGTAACCAATCATCACCATTTGGCGGTCATCAATAAGGTCGCGATACCACTCAATGCTTAAAAGCTTGGTCATCACGCTTTCAGCGTTGTTCAAATCTTCCAGTGTTTCAAATAGTGGCGCTACTGGCAAACGGACTGATGCTCCATTCTCTTTCAGCAACAATTTTACCGCCAACACGTCTGACGGAACTTTCGCCATTGAAATAACATAAGCTGCGATAGAATCATTTTTGGCTTTCGCAATCACACGGCAAGTTTCAAATACTTCCTGTGTTTCTGCGCTCGGTTGCCAGTCTTGAGGGATCAGTGGGCGTAACGATTGTAGCTCTGCCAGCAAGAATTGTTGTTTTTCCTCTTCTGACCACTGTGAGTAATCACCCAACCCTAAATACTGAGTTAGCTCTGCAATGGCTTCAGTGTGACGAGTGCTTTCTTGGCGGACATCAATACGTACCAGTTGCAAACCAAAGCTACGAATACGGCGCAGAGTATCCAACAACTGACCATTCGCAATGATTTTCATATTGCAGGCAATTAATGATTGATAACATGCATATAACGGGTCCCATAACTGGGCGTTGTCTACCAATAAGTCTGCTGGTGGTAAAACTTGCTCGCCTTTAACACGGCGCTCTAAATACTCTAATGTCGAGAATAATTGGCTACGTAAATTTTTCGCAATTTGGCGATAAGGCTCATCAACGTCATCTCCCCCTGCTAGCGCACGCAGCTCTGGGGTTGCTTCTGTCATTGAAAGCTCTGAAACCAACACTTGAATATCTTTGAGGAATAAGTCCGCCGCTTTCCAGCGGCTCAGTAATAGCACCTGACGAGTCACATCCGCAGTCACGTTCGGGTTGCCATCACGGTCGCCTCCCATCCATGAGGTAAAGCGGATTGGATTCGCTTCAACGGGTAATACCGCGCCGATTGAGTCTTCCAACTGTTCATTAAATTCACGTAAGAAAGCGGGCACCCCTTCCCACAATGAATTTTCAACAACGGCAAATCCCCATTTTGCTTCATCAATGGGCGTTGGGCGAATTTTACGAATTTCATCGGTATGCCATGATTGTGCCACTAATTGGCGTAAGCGGCGCATGATATTATTACGTTCATAATCTGCAATATCATCATGGTCGAGTTGTGATAAGCAGTTGTTTACCTCAACCAGTTTATGGATCAACGTACGGCGGGCAATTTCCGTTGGGTGAGCTGTTAAAACCAGCTCAATTGAAAGCTGTTCAACCGCTTTTTGAATATCGCCATCCGTGAAGTTTTTGCCTTTTAATCGGCTAAACAGATTTTTCAATGCCACTGGATTACTTGCCGCTTCACCGTGAGGCGAAATGCTGTGATATTGCTCAGCAACGTTTGTCAGGTTTAAGAATTGGTTAAATGCCCTTGCAACGGGTAGCAATTCATCATTAGAAAGATTTTGTAATGTCATCAGCAGTTTTTGGCGCTGAACTTCATTACCTGCACGGGAAGATTTGGAAAGCTTACGAATGGACTCAACTTTGTCGAGTATGTCCTCACCTAAGGCTTCCTTGATGGTATCGCCGAGTAGCTTACCCAGCATACTGACATTACTGCGCATTGCGGAATATTGCTGATTCATGAGACTCCTGACCTTGTGCTTCTGGCAGAATGCATTCCCGCACGGTTCACGGTTAACAGACTGCACCCAGTTTCCTGTAACAAAATTTCAGTCGGCTGCGTTAGAGTTGTCGTTTTGTGATGCAGGCCGCTAAATTTACCCTTCAGTGTATATTCATATCAGAAAAAAATGACTTTGGGGGATTTTTCTGAAATTTAATTACAGCTTTATTTTTATTAATTTTTCTTATTTAAGTATTGTTTCAGCGCAATATATCGTCGATTCAGCACTTTTAAGACATGAATAATGTTTAAGAATTAAATCATCAGAATAAAAAACAGAAAATGAAGGGGTAAATTAAAAATATTCATAATGCATCGGTGCCCTCAATACCACCAAGAACACCAATACACCTGAAAAATGATTATAAAAGTTGAGAGAGCCGGTTGAGATCCGACTGAATAGCGCCAGCGGTCACATCGCGGCCTGCTCCTGGCCCACGGATCACCAATGGGTTGTCTCGATACCAACGGCTCTCGATAGCAAACACATTGTCACCCGGTAATAATGAGGCCAGCGGATGTTCCGGTTTCACGGCTTCCACACCGACTTTCGCTTTGCCTTTTACTGCATCAAACCGTGCCACATAGCGTAGCACTAACCCTAGTTCTTGCGCCGCTTCTAAACGTTGCTGCATCTGCTCATTAATAATGGCGCTATTTTCAAAGAACTCATCGAGTGAACCCGTCTGAGCCTGTTTCGGTACTAAAGATTCCACTCTCACATCATCGGGTTCGATGTCATAACCTGCTTCACGGGCTAAAATAATTAATTTTCGCATGACATCTTGCCCTGATAAATCAATGCGTGGATCTGGTTCAGTTAACCCTTGCTGCCAAGCTTGCTCTACTAGCTCGCTAAATGGGATAGAACCGTCAAACTGTAAAAATAGCCATGATAGCGTTCCAGAAAAAATACCACTGATAGCCAGGATCGAATCACCACTTTCTTTTAAGTCCCGTACCGTATAGTTAATCGGTAACCCTGCACCTACTGTTGCGTTATATAGCCAGTGACGACCTGTTTTCGAAAACGCATCGCGTATTTGACGATATTGTGCCGTTTGCGCCGCACCTGCAATTTTATTTGCACTGATCACATGAAAACCATAACTCGCAAAATCCACATAGTTATCTGCCAGTGTCTCACTTGCGGTGACATCTAATACCACTAAATCATCATAAGGATGGGAACGCATCCATAAAAATAGGCTATCGTCCTCATGCTCTACAGCTTCGTCATCAAAGAAAGCCAGCGCACGGCTGGGGTCAATCCCTTGGTAATTCAGCAAACTACGGCGGCTGTCTACTACACCTGCTAAGACAAAATCAAAGTCGCTACGTGCCGAAATCTTGTATTGCTCCGCAGCAAAAAGTTCTAACCAACGCGCACCAATATTCCCTTTACCAAATAACACTAAACCAATGCGTTTTTCTGCACGGAATAAGCTCTGGTGCATCCCTTGAATTAAGTGCTCTGTTTGGTTAGAACGCAAAACAGCGACTAAGCTGATGGCATCCTCTGAATGCCAAATAAATTCAACAGGCTGCCCTTTTAATTCCTCATAAAAACGGTGGCTATGTAATGGCTTTTTACACACACCTGCACCGACTAGTGCAACCAAAGAAAAACCTTCACGTAATGATAATGACCCCGGCAACCCGGCTTCTTCAAGGGTATTTAAGGCACTTTCGACAATTTCAGAGGTATAACATAATTGCAGCAAAGAGCGGTCATGATGAATACCACGCGCCAAAGGACGCAATTGAGCACGCTTAAGTAATAAATCCACATCTTTGCAGATTTGTTTAAAATCACGGCCAGCAGCGATGCGCAATTCAATTAAGCACACATCATCATGGCTAGTCACGATTTTTGCCCCTGCTCCTGACGCAAGTACCCGTTCAATTTTTGTTGAGCCCTGCTCCGGTTGATAGCTACACCTTAATTGCAAATCAATATTGCTCACGGAAACGGGTTGTAAAGTGCGTGTATGTAAAACAGGAGCCGCTAAGCGCGCCAATTCACTGGCTTCATCTAGGCGCAATAAGGGTAATAAACAGGCATCTTTCACTTTACGAGGGTCAGCGCTATATACTCCAGCGACATCACTCCAAATCGTTACTTTTCCCACATCTGCCAGTGCACCGACTTGTGTTGCGGAATAGTCACTCCCATTACGCCCAAGCAGTACCGTCTCACCTTGCTGATTACGCGAAATAAAACCTGTCACAACAATACGTCGGTTCGGTAACTGAGTTAACTGTTGTTGCAATAAATAACGCGATTGTGTTTCATCGACCTGCGGTTGTGCCGCACGCTCAGCGCGTAAAAATAAACGCGCATCTAACCAAGCACTCGTCATGCCGGCCTGTGCAAGCACCTCAGCCATAAGGCGCGCAGACCAAATTTCACCGTGCCCTACCACTTCTGCATAAGTCGCATCATTAGTCGGTTTATCCAACAACGCACTTAAACGCTCTAAATCGTGAATAAATAATTGGCTTAATTCTACGGCTTTTTGTTCCGGTAAAAGAGATTCAATTAAATCAAGTTGATAGCGGCGTAACGACTGTTGAGCTTGATGAGCCGAAATACGATCACTTTGGCTTAATTTTAACCAATTGATCAACTGATTAGTTGTACTACCCGCGGCAGAAACCACCATTAAATCACCAGGTTGACTATAGTTCGCCATAATTGCTGCAACGCGTTGATAGCACTTCGCATCGGCTAAACTACTGCCCCCAAACTTATGTAACTGACGGTGACAAGGAGCCACCTCAACCGCTGTTAGTACACTCATCAAAAACTCCGCTAACGTTGTCCCGCAACCTGAAATGCGTGATCTAAGTCTGTGATTAAATCCTGAGGATCTTCAATCCCCACTGAAATTCTTAGCAAGCTATCTGTAATCCCCGCTTGCGCACGAGCTTCTGCTGACATACCTGCATGCGTCATTGTCGCAGTATGGGAAATCAATGTTTCCACCCCACCCAATGACTCCGCCAATGTAAACAGGCTAAGTGAGCGAAGAAAATGGCGAAGTTGTGACTCATCACCTGCAAATTCAAAACTCAACATGGCGCCAAAACCTTTTTGTTGTTTCAGCGCTATTTCGTGCCCAGGATGATCTTCCAATGCAGGATAATACAATTTTTTCACTAAAGGCTGCGATTTAAGATATTTTACGATCTCTTGTGCGTTTTGCTGTTGCTGTAACACACGAGGGGATAGAGTTCGGATGCCTCTTAATAATAAGTAGCTATCAAAAGCGCCCCCAGTGACACCAATATTATTCGCCCACCACGCTAATTCTATTGCCCATTTTTCCTCTTTGGCAATCACTACACCAGCCACAATATCTGAATGACCATTAAGGTATTTTGTACATGAATGCACAACAAAGTCAGCCCCTAATGACAGTGGTTGCTGGAGGATAGGGCTTAAAAATGTATTGTCGACAACCACTAACGCGCCAACATCATGCGCTAATTGAGCAATATGCTGTATATCAAAAATTCTTAATAATGGGTTACTGGGTGTTTCAATTAAGACTAATTTAGGTTGTTTAGCGAGCGCAGCTCGTAATGCAGATTCATCACTTTGATCGACAAATTGCACTTGGTAAGCCCCACGCTGACTTTGGCTATTAAATAACCGATAACTTCCACCATAACAATCATGAGGTGCAACTAATAGATCACCGGGCTGTAAAAAAACAGTACAGAGTAAATGAAGCGCTGACATCCCACTGTTGGTCATTACTGCGCCGCTCCCCCCCTCAAGCTGTGCCAATGTTTTTTGCACAATATCGCGACCTGGATTTCCACGGCGTGAGTAGTCATGTGCGCGAGGCTCATTAAAATCAGTGAAGTTATAGGTGCTAGACAAATAAATGGGAGGCACAACACAACCAAATTGTTGGTCATCATTTAATCCATTATGAATTGCGATGGTTGACGGCTTGTAAGTCATAAACGCTTCTCCTGAACAGTGATAGGCCAAATCATACCCATCGGATGTTTAGACGTCAACATATCTAGACGTCTAAACCTCTTTACGTTTATATCAAGTAATGGAATAATCAGCCTTAATAATTATGTGTAAATTGATAGTCAATCGCATAAGTGGATTTAACTTGTTAATTTTAAACATTATTTTGTATTAAAATAAGTGAATTCTCATCGAACATATATGCAGATATTCTCGATTTAGAGCTTAGAATAAGTTCCTATTAAAAAGAATATGTATATTATTTTTAATTATTACTGAAAATATCCAAGGTAACCCATGGCTGAATGGAATGGTGAGTATGTCAGTCCGTATGCTGAACATGGCAAAAAGAGTGAGCAAGTAAAGAAAATTACAGTATCTATTCCTTTGAAGGTACTAAAAATTTTAACTGATGAGCGTACTCGCCGTCAGATCAACAACTTACGTCATGCCACTAACAGTGAATTACTGTGTGAAGCATTTTTGCATGCATTCACAGGCCAACCACTGCCAAATGATGAAGACTTGCGTAAAGAACGTAATGACGAGATCCCTGAAGCCGCAAAAGAAATCATGCGCGAATTAGGTATCGACCCTGAAACGTGGGAATATTAATCCTAATTAGTCGCCATTACGTGCCTCAAAGTTTTAACTACGTCGCAAACCTTGCGACGTAGTGCCTTTCCTTATGTTTTATTCAAGATAGCTATAACTATAATGGCGATACGCTCAAGTCTAAAGTCAAAGTACGCAGTAATGACATCATGCTCGGTGTCGTTTATCACTTCTAATTTCTTCATTTAGACATAAAAACGCTTATTTTGGGCATTAAAAAAGGGAAACTCAGTTTCCCTTTTTTCGCATTTCACAAGTTCGATTATTTTTTAGAACCTGGGATGCTGAAACGTTGGTTGAAGCGATCAACACGACCACCAGTCGCAACATCACGCTGTTTACCAGTATAGAACGGGTGGCAGTTACCACAAACGTCCAGGTTCAGCGAGTGACCAGCAGTTGAATTAATTTTCATTACATTACCGCAAGAACAAGTTGCAGTAACTTCTTCGTATTTAGGGTGAATACCTTTTTTCATGGGAGAACCTCTATTAAGGCCGTGTCGCCATTCCAGCCCTAACGCCGGACACCACACGTCGTGTTGATTGAATTTAATATATTGGTAAAAATAAATACCAAAGGCGGCGGATCATACAGAAATTCTGTTTATCACGCAATGAAAACTGAGTAAATTTTGTGGTACTCTAGTCAACAATCGCGCGCATTATCGCATAAAAAATAGACGGAAACCCAGATATGATCGTCGTTCAGGTGGCTTTACCTGTCCCATTAAACCGCACATTTGATTATCGCCTTCCTGATAACATGCCACTGCCAGTGATTGGCAGCCGTGTTATGGTGCCGTTTGGCAAGCGTCAAGCCCTAGGTATTGTGGTAAAACACAGCGATAAAAGCGAGTTTGCTGAAGATAAATTAAAAGCTATCGAACTGGTTCTCGACCATCAAACGCTCTTCCCTGATGATATTTGGCAACTATTATTGTGGTCTTCCCAATACTATCACTACCCAATTGGCGAAGTACTATTCCACGCATTACCCACTCTATTGCGCCAAGGTAAACCTGCAGAATTTACCCCTATTTGGCAATGGCAAGTGACAGATGAAGGCTTAGCCGTTGACCTTAATGAGCTAAAACGCTCCCCAAAACAACAGCAGGCCCTCGCACTTTTACGTCGTAGACCCGTTTATCGCCATCAAGTGAATGAGCTTGAAATCAGTGAAAGTGCTCTACAAGCACTGAAAAAGAAAGCTTATATTGAGTTACATCCCGTTCAACCGACGAGCGAAAAATGGCAACCAAACTTTACAGTTTGCGGTGAACGGTTGCGGCTTAATAGTGAGCAAGCCACCGCTGTCGGTGCTATACGCGCTGAAGATAACCAATTTTCGCCATGGCTGCTCGCAGGGATAACGGGGTCCGGTAAAACAGAAGTGTATCTGAGCGTATTGGAAAATGTTCTTGCTCAAGGTAAACAAGCTTTAGTTTTGGTGCCTGAAATTGGCTTGACCCCACAAACTATCAGCCGCTTTCGTGAGCGCTTCAATGCACCTGTTGATGTTTTACACTCAGGGCTGAACGATAGCGAACGTTTAGCAGTTTGGCTACGCACCAAGCAAGGTCAAAATGCCATTATTATTGGTACACGTTCGGCACTGTTCACGCCTTTCGCCCACCTTGGCATTATTATTATTGATGAAGAGCATGACAGCTCATACAAACAACAGGATGGTTGGCGTTATCATGCACGTGATTTAGCCGTTTTTCGCGCTAAAAAGAACAATATTCCTATTGTGATGGGCACTGCGACGCCATCGTTAGAAACCTTACTAAATGTACAGCAACATAAATATCGGCAATTAAATCTCACTATTCGTGCCGGTAATGCACGCCCTGCGGCTCAACATCTTATTGACTTAAAAGGCCAGCCACTAAAATTTGGCCTTTCTCACTTATTAATTCAACATATTAAAGAACACCTTGCACAAAATAATCAGGTGATTTTATTTTTAAATCGCCGTGGTTATTCCCCAGCATTAATTTGCCATGAATGCGGATGGATTGCTGAGTGCCAGCGCTGTGACCACTATTACACCTTGCATCAAAATTTCCATCAATTACGCTGCCACCATTGTGACAGCCAGCGCCCAGTTCCTCATCAATGCCCACAATGTGGTTCAACGCATTTAGTGCCTGTTGGAATGGGAACTGAGCAACTTGAGGAAGGTATTTGTGAACTGTTCCCTGACACTCCCGTTACGCGTATTGACCGTGATACCACGAGCCGTAAAGGCGAACTGGAACAACATTTAAATCAAGTACATGAAGGAGGAGCTCGCATTCTTATTGGCACACAGATGTTAGCCAAGGGCCACCATTTCCCTGATGTCACCTTAGTCGCCTTATTAGATGTTGACGGAGCTTTGTTCTCGAGTGATTTTCGTGCAGCCGAACGGTTTGCTCAATTATACGTACAAGTTTCTGGCCGAGCAGGGCGAGCCGGTAAACAAGGTGAAGTGTTCTTACAGACCCACCATCCCGAACACCCACTGTTGCTCACACTGCTTGAAGAGGGTTACAACGCATTTACCCAAGAAGCGATGGAAGAGCGCCGAATCGCCATGCTACCGCCTTACACCAACCATATACTGATCCGCTCAGAAGATCACAATAACCAAGATTCGCGTCAATTTCTGCAAAATGTGCGGCAATATATAACTCAACACCCACAAAGTGATGCAAAAATGTGGATTTTAGGCCCCTCGCCGTCGATTCAAGCTAAACGTGGCGGCCGATTCCGCTGGCAATTGCTATTGCAACACCCTTCGCGACTTTATTTACAACAGTTTATGGCGAAACTGTTACCAGAAATTCTTCAACAACCAGAAAGCCGCAAAGTAAAATGGAATATTGATGTGGACCCAACTGATTGTTAACCCATGAACAATGTTAAAGGATTCATTTTATCTAGCCATTTAACTTTATAGGCTATAACCAATATTGTCTTTGCAGCATATTGATAACTTTGAATTATTTACCCTATAATGCTAAACAACTAAATTGAGCGCTTTTTACACACATTGAGTTTCATTTATCTTTTTACCCTTAGAATTATTTTCAAAATTTGCGAAGCAGCTCTAAAAAATGACGCAAGTCACACTTTTTATGCAAACTAGGTAACAGATATTATTGAGAAACCAATTAGAATAGCTACTAATAATGACGTACTTGCGCCATTCAAAAAAAGCAAACGATTAAATCAATCTAAGGAAGGCGTTGTGGAAAGTAAAAAACACAATAACACGGCAACGATGAAAGATGTTGCTAGTGCCGCGGGCGTTTCGACAGCGACGGTGTCAAGAACACTCATGAACCCGGAAAAAGTTTCTTTGCAAACACGCCAAAAAGTCGAACAAGCGGTGATGGATGTTGGTTATTATCCTCATAACCTTGCTAGAAGCTATAAGCGCAATGAATCAAAAACCATTCTTGTGCTTGTTCCCAATATCCGCGATCCGTTCTTTAGTGATGTCGTCTGCGGGATTGAAGAAATCGCTGCTCAAGAAGGCTATTTTGTTTTGATTGGAGACTGTAAACACCAAGAAAAACAAGAAAATGCTTTTATTAATCTCATTATTACTAAACAAATTGATGGTATGGTTTTACTGGGTTCCAATATTCCGTTCGATATCTCAACGGAAGAGCAGAAAAACCTTCCTCCGATAGTGATGGCAAATGAATTTGCGCCTGAGCTAAAACTGCCTACTGTGCATATCGATAACCTCACGGCTGCATTTAATGCGACACATTACCTGCAAAAACAAGGCCATAAACTGATTGCTTGTATTGCAGGCCCTGATCATATGCCTTTAAGTCAATACCGTTTAGAAGGTTATAAAAAAGCCATGTTGCGCACAGGCGAAAAATTGCGTGAAAATTATATTATTCGTGGCGATTTTACCCATGAAGGTGGCGCTGAAGCCGTGAAAACATTAATGTCACTTCCCGAACCACCTACTGCTATCTTTTGTCACAGTGATATCATGGCGATTGGTGCGATGTGGCAAGCGAAAAAAATGGGCTTGAAGCTCCCTGATGACCTTTCTTTTGTTGGTTTCGATAACTTAGAGCAATCAAAATACACCTTGCCAGCCCTAACAACTATTAATCAACCTCGTGCTGAAATTGGTCATCATGCGATGCAATTACTGCTTGAGCAAATCCATGGACACAATGTAAACCCGGGTTCACGTCTCCTAGATTCTGATTTAATCATCAGAGAGAGCACAAAAGCGCCTAAAAGCTAGTCAAAGTTGCTCGGGTTAAGTAACATGTTAAGCCAAATGATGACGAACAATTGATAACTAGTGAATTAATAGCGTGGCACAAAAAGATTATGTAGCTCGGGGGCGCTCATCCGCCCGTAAAAAAAGCAAAGGTAAATCAAAGAAAGCACAAGGACTACCAATGACAACATTGGTTGTTGCTGTGGCAATTGTCGTGCTATTTGTTGGCGGCCTGTTTTATATCACTCAAAATAAAAAGGACACACCGCCCCCCCAAGTTGTCACACCAACAACACCGGGAAGTACGCTTCCACCAAAGCCTGAAGAACGTTGGCGCTATATTAAAGAGCTCGAACGTCGTGGTGTGGATATGCCAAATATTCAACAACCGAGTACTGGCAATAATATTGTGCGCCCATCAGATTTAACACCTGAACAGCGCCAGCTATTAGAACAAATTGATTCTGACAGACGCCAGCCTGTCACTAACTTGCAAGAAATCCCTGCAAACGGTAAACCAGTACCGCGCTCCCAAGTGCTCATCAATGAGCCAACTCAACCTGTCGAGCCAGTACAACGTAAACCAGCGGTCAATATCCCTCCAAAACTTGAGGCTCAACCAACCGCGCCCGCAGCTCAGCCACAAACGGCACCAAGCACTAAACCGACAAACAGCTTGCAAAATATGGTTGTTCAATGTGGTTCATTCCGTACAGCAGAACAAGCCGAGTCTGTGCAAGCTACTTTGGCATTCTCAGGTATTGAAAGCCGTGTAAGCGCAGGTGGAGGTTGGCACCGTATCGTTTTAGGGCCTTATTCCAAGTCAACTGCCGAAAAAATGCGTGACCGAGCAGCAAGTGCAGGTGTTTCCGGTTGTATTCTTCGTGCTTCTGGGGGTTGAAAAATTCCTCCTTCCCCCCCATGTACTGTTTTAATGTACTCATGAGCGGTACTTTGTGGCTTCAACCTAGTTCAAGTGATAGTTAATTAGACAACTATCACTTGAATTTATTCTTTTGAAAATCACATACAACCGCATTTTTTTGTAATAAACCAGGGGCTAACTCATGACAACAATCGTAAGTGTTCGCCGTAATGGCCAGGTCGTAATTGGTGGTGATGGACAGGCGACGATGGGTAATACCGTCATGAAAGGCAATGTCCGCAAAGTTCGCCGTTTATACAACGACAAAGTCATTGCCGGATTTGCCGGTGGCACCGCAGACGCATTCACATTATTTGAACTGTTTGAGCGCAAACTCGAACTTCATCAAGGCCATTTAACGAAAGCAGCCGTTGAACTTGCTAAAGATTGGCGCACTGACCGCATGCTTCGCAAGTTAGAAGCCTTGTTAGCTGTCGCCGATGAACACACTTCACTGATCATTACGGGTAATGGTGATGTGGTTCAACCGGAAAATGACTTAATTGCTATTGGCTCCGGTGGCCCATATGCGCAATCAGCCGCACGTGCTTTGTTAGAAAATACAGACTTAAGCGCCAAAGAGATCGCTGAAAAAGCACTCGCTATTGCAGGTGATATCTGTATTTACACCAACCATAATGTCAACTTTGAAGAAATTTCTTCAAAATCATAAGGATTGCTAGTATGTCCGAAATGACTCCACGCGAAATTGTCAGCGAACTCGACAATCATATTATTGGCCAGAATAAAGCCAAACGTTCTGTTGCGATTGCTCTGCGTAACCGCTGGCGCCGTATGCAGTTAAATGAAGTGTTACGTCACGAAGTCACCCCAAAAAATATTTTGATGATTGGGCCAACAGGGGTGGGTAAAACTGAAATTGCTCGCCGCCTTGCGAAATTAGCCAATGCGCCATTTATTAAAGTCGAAGCGACTAAATTTACTGAAGTCGGCTATGTCGGTAAAGAAGTTGACTCGATTATTCGCGATTTAACTGACTCCGCCGTTAAAATGGTGCGTTTACAGTCTATTGAAAAGAATCGCTATCGTGCCGAAGAAATGGCTGAAGAGCGTATTTTGGACGTTCTTATTCCACCAGCAAAAAATAACTGGGGGCAGTCTGAACCAACGGATGAGCATTCCCCTGCTCGCCAAGCATTCCGTAAAAAATTACGTGAAGGCCAATTAGACGATAAAGAAATTGAAATTGAAGTCGCTGCATCCCCTATGGGTGTTGAAATTATGGCGCCTCCTGGCATGGAAGAGATGACGAACCAGTTACAATCCATGTTCCAAAACTTAGCAGGCCAAAAGCAGAAGCCACGTAAGATGAAAATCAAAGAGGCATTCAAACTGCTAGTTGAAGAAGAAGCGGCTAAATTAGTCAACCCTGAAGAGCTAAAAGAACAAGCGATTGAAGCAGTTGAACAAAATGGTATTGTCTTCATCGATGAGTTCGACAAAATTTGTAAACGTGGTGGCCAAAGCTCAGGGCCAGATGTCTCTCGAGAAGGGGTTCAACGCGATTTACTGCCATTAATCGAAGGCTGCACCATTTCGACTAAGCACGGCATGGTCAAAACTGACCACATTCTGTTTATCGCTTCAGGTGCGTTCCAAGTTTCGAGCCCATCAGACTTGATCCCTGAACTCCAAGGTCGCTTGCCAATTCGTGTTGAATTACAAGCGCTGACAACTGAAGATTTTGTGCGTATTTTGACGGAACCAAATGCCTCATTAACTGAACAGTATAAAGCGCTGATGGCAACAGAAGGCGTGAATATTGAATTCACGACTGACGGTATTCGTAAAATTGCGGAGTCCGCATGGCAAGTCAATGAGTCAACCGAAAACATTGGTGCTCGTCGCTTGCACACCGTGCTTGAGCGTTTAATGGAAGATATTTCTTTCGATGCCAGTGACCGTAACGGGCAAACTATCCAAATCGATGCAGACTATGTCAGACAGCACTTAGATGAGCTGGTGGCGGATGAAGACCTGAGTAGATTTATTTTATAATCTTATTAATTATCTGGTTTTCATGTATCCTTAATATACATCGACTAAAGTGCAGCTTTTATCGCTGCACTTTTTTCTATTAAATATTCTGCCCATTACATTGAAAATACTCAGGTATCTCTCTATATGATGGGCTATTAAATTATTAAGAACACATCTCTAAAGAGTTTGAATTATAGGTAACTGCATGCAGTCGACATCCACAACAATAAGTCGTAAACAAGCTTGGATTGAAAGTCTCCGCCCTAAAACCCTACCTTTAGGGGTGATTGCGATTGTGACAGGCTCTGCACTCGCTTATTTAACTAATAATTTTAAATGGCCCGTCGCTTTATTAGCACTCATCACGGCGGGTTTATTACAGATTTTATCTAACCTTGCGAATGACTATGGTGACGCAGTCAAAGGCTCTGATACAGCAGAACGTATTGGTCCATTACGTGGTATGCAAAAAGGTGTTATCACGCAAGCGGACATGAAAAAGGCGCTCAAGCTAAATATTACAGCGGCCTGCCTTTCTGGCTTACTATTAATTATTGTCGCATGTGAAAAGCCAGAGGACGCCATTGGTTTCGTCGTATTAGGCCTTATTGCTATCGTTGCTGCAATTACCTATACCGTTGGCAAAAAACCCTATGGGTACCTAGGGTTAGGGGATATTTCTGTCTTAATTTTCTTTGGCTGGCTAAGTGTTATTGGGACTTATTATTTACAAGCTAATAGTTTTAATATCATCACTGTCCTGCCCGCAACTGCCTGTGGGTTGCTCTCTGTCGCAGTACTGAATATCAATAATATGCGTGATATCGAAAATGATATTAAAGCAGGTAAAAACACCTTAGCGGTACGTTTAGGTCCCCAAGGAGCTCGAATTTATCACACCATTATTATTGTTGCGGCAATTTTATGTTTGGCATTTTTTAACCTAATTTACTTGCACGGGTGGAGTGGTTGGTTATTTTTATTAGCCGTACCGATGCTAATGAACCATTTACGCCGCGTTCTGAGTGACCCTACCCCAGAAGGCATGCGTCCTTTACTCGAAAATATGGTGAAAGCTGCACTCGTGACCAACGTTTTATTCTCCATTGGCGTTGTAATGAGCAAATAACAGTCACTATTTGTCGTTTTTTTGACTTTTTCCGCCTATTTTTAGGCGGCTAACTTTGCCAAGTACTGTTGAAAAGGGATATACTGGCTACCTCTTGCAGCAAAAAAGACCTAACTCCTATGAAATATGATACTTCCGAACTCTGCGATATTTACCAAGAAAGCGTTAATGTGGTAGAACCCCTTTTCTCCAACTTTGGTGGACGTACTTCATTTGGCGGTCAAATCATTACAGTTAAGTGCTTTGAAGATAATGGCCTACTGTATGATTTGCTGGAAGAAGACGGCACTGGGCGCATTCTACTGGTTGACGGTGGCGGCTCTGTCCGTAAGGCACTCATTGATGCTGAAATTGCAAGACTCGCCGTTGATAACCACTGGGAAGGCATTGTGGTTTATGGTGCCGTCCGTCAGGTGGATGCACTAATGGAGCTTGACCTCGGTATTCAAGCTATTGCGGCGATGCCTGCAGGTTGCCCAGATGAAGGCATCGGTGAAAGTGATATCCGCGTTAATTTCGGCGGCGTCACTTTCTTCTCAGGTGATTACCTTTATGCCGATAATACTGGCATTATTCTTTCTGAAGAGCCATTAATCCCGTCTGAGAACGACGATTTTATCGAAGATGACAATATCGACGCATAATCCGTTAAAAATTCTATAAATAAGGGCTGCAATAATTTGCAGCCCTTATTTTTATACTCTACTACGCGAGGTATGACGAAAGTTTCTCTAAACCCTACAGC
>NZ_JAMPNG010000027.1:0-39970 GCF_028479245.1 Providencia sp. PROV223 | reverse complement strand
TTAATAGTTCCCGTTTTTTATTGTCACATTTGAAATGGTTATCAAAAAGTTATCAAAACGAATTATCAAAACCTATCCCAATATAGACTATCAAATAACTACTTTTACCCAATCTTTACCCCGGTCATCATTATATTTATCGGTCATTTTTTGCGATTTATGACCCAGTAAATCTTTAGTGTTAATTCCTTGTTCTCGATAGAGTCTTTCTGATAAAGATCGTTGTTCATGAAATGAAGCTGGTGTTCCTTCACCCCAATCAATATCAGTTTTATTTCGTGCCTTCTTGAAATTTGTTGTTATTGTATTTGCAGTGACTTGGTCACCTCGATTTGCTTGAGAAGTTGTACGGAAATAATGGATTAGATATGGGCTGAGAACACGGTCTCTACATCTAGAAATAACATCCCTCAGCGACATGTTTAATGCATCAGAGCTTAATGCTAGTGGAATAGCCAGTTTACTTCCTGTTTTTTCTTGCGTTACATGCAAATGGTCATCCCAAATATCACTAAATTTCATTGCTGAAATATCGCCAAGTCGCTGCCCGGTAATTACTGCTAATAACATCGCATTGCCTAAATACTTATGTTGCTTGTCTGCTACTTCAAATATTTTTTGCCACTCCTCTAAATTAAGGCGCTGGCGGGTAATTCGTCTTTTTGGTTGTTTAGTTGCGAGTGCAGGGTTATATCCTGGTGGGACTTCACCAGCATGCTGCGCCTCTTTGAACACATCGATTAATACAGATCGAATAACCTGAGCCATGCGATGTTGGCCATTAGATTTATATTCATCAAGTATTGATGCGATATCTCTCGCATCAACTGCAGGTAAAGGCTTCATTGCGAGAGAGTGGCGCATTAGGTCCACAGGTTTTCTTTTTTGCTTATATGTATTTTGTTTTATATCACCGTCAGTAAGGCGTTCCTCTTGTATTACCCAGTAGCGATCCAGCCAAGTATTTACGGTGATCTCTTTACCTTTAATTCTTGCTACTCTATCGCTGATCGCCATGACTTGACGGCTACGTTGTTCAGCTAACCGGTTATTAGCTTCAATCGCAATTTCACGAGCTTCAGCCTCATTGTCACCGAGGGCATGATATTTTCCAGTTATAGGGTGACGATAACGCCAATAAATCTTGTTAGCTTTTCTGCTAAATAGTGGGTAGAGATTAGGGATGTTGACGTTATTTTTACGTGGTCGGGCAGCCATCGTTTAAAATCCTTTGTAATTTTGGGTTATCATTCTTATTGATAACTGGTGATGTTAAATTACCGACTAAGTCGGCATCTTCTCTCACACGCCAAATACCACCTTCTTTTTGTGCTGGTGGATAGAACAAGCCATTCCTAGCATAGCGTTGTAATGTCCCCAGGCGAGGAGGGCGACTTCTATAACGTTCGCTCGCCCATTCCTCCAAAGTTAGCATTTGCATAATTACCTCCACATTCTGCCGCATACAGACTTTTAATTTTTGACTATACTTATTAAGTAACACGCGATACTTGCTATTATTTGCCGGCATATTATATGTCGGTTTTTTTTGCTAATTTCTTGTTTATTTATATCTTTGGACTAAGCTTAAGTAATTCTACAGTTACTTATATTCCTATAGAATGAGCTGATCCCTGTGTGTTAATTATTTACCGCTGAATTTATTGGCGGTATTTTTTTATTTATTGATTTGGTTTTAATTTAAATACAATAAATAACTATCACTCAGACTTATTATTATCAGCAAAAATTAGTTTATAAATTTCTTCACGATGGACACTAATATCTTTTGGGGCATCAATACCAATCCGCACTTGGTTACCCTTTACTCCTAAAATTGTAACTTTAATATCATCACCAATAACCACAACTTCGGTTGGTTTTCGAGTAAGAATAAGCATTCCCATACTAAGCACTCCACACAGTTAATAAGGTTGCCTGAACTAACTTATCCACATCAGGCGGCTGTGGTATTCTTGGAAGCCCTACACAACCAAGAGAATTTTTTATGTCAGACAATCTAAAAATGACTAAAGAACAATTTGCACTACATGTATTCGATAAAACTGTCGATTTATTTGGTTCTTTAAATAATAGCGTTGAAATTGATTTCGCCAATGAAGAACACAAACGGGACGAATTTGATAAAACATACCGCTTTCTAGCTGGTCGATTACGTGACCGATTAGAAGAGCAGGGTATCACTTTAAAAGAATTATACATTCCAGAGCTTTAAGTACCGCTAGCTTATAGTTAGCTGCTGGGCCTATACCTTTTAGTTGAAATTGTTTTTCCATTTCATCAAGTAAGTGCCCAGCAATCCCTAGTAAACCAACGTTTAGGTCATGCGTTTTATTTTCTGTTTTTGCTGTTAAGTTTGCGTGCATATTAGTGATTTTTTGTGCTGGGGCTTTTATTCTATCTCTGGTGTTATCGTCATTCATTAAATCAATAATTTTCTGGCACTTAGATTCATTACACATACCCATCACCTCGCACATTAAACCTAGTTAAGCACTAATAATGACTTGGCAACGTTCAGACTGATCGAAAATATCTTCATCGAGCTTTTCTAATTGGCGCTGCAGCTCGACTTGCTTAGCTTTAAGTGCCGCCAGCTTTTGAAGTTCAGCGGCTTTTTCCATAATCCATGCTGCAGCATCTTCTTGCGACATAGCAACGCTAAAAGTGACGATTGGTTCATTTGAATTGGTTTGCATTGAGTGCCTCCTAAGTTGTCTTAGATATAAGCTAATTCAACTTAGGATTTATGTCAATATAAAATCTAATAAAACTTAGATTTAAATTAAGAAGGGAGGCTATAGCTCGTATTGAACACCACGAACGAGACCGACTATTTCACAGTTACCATTGATTGGAATGTTGTCATATCGGGGGTTTAGTGGCATTAAAAATTTATTGGGGCCATCAACAACATAACGTTTCACGGTAACTTCATCAGAGCCTTGTAATCTAGCGACAACAAATTTACCACTAACAACTTCAGCTTCAGGATCAACAATAACTGTTGAGCCTTCTGGGATTGACGGTAAGCCATAAGGATTTGTCATGGAGTCGCCAATGACGCGCAATGCGAATGATAGAGGCGATACTTTAAGGGTGGTCTCTATGAACTCTAAATCATCATCGTAAATTTGATTTGGCGCATAGTCAGTGAAGTTGCCAGCTTGGACATAAGATAAAATCGGCACCTTTTGTGCGCTCGTGATTATGTTAGATGTTTGCTTAGATGGAATACCATACAATATATATGCTTCAGTTGTATTGAAATACCTAGCTAATTTCAATAGAGCATCACTCCGTGGTGCATTTAGGTCTCTCTCCCAATACCCGACAGTAACATCAGATACGCCACAGTACCGACCAAGTTCTTTTTGGGTGGTTTTAGTGATATCCCTCAAGGCCTTTATTCTGCTTCCGATGGTGTTTTCAGTTTTACTCATTCCTAAGTCCATTTCATATAAACCTAAGTTATCTTAGTTTTTATTGACCAAATATAAATTAACAATTAATATCTAACTTAACTTAGAAATCAGGAGGTGTTATGACCACAGAGCAGATCGAAAAATACTTCGGAACCACTAATAAAATTGCTGAGTTTTTTCGGATAAGCCCCGAAGCTTTTTACCAGTGGAAAAAACGGCCCAATCAATTAATTCCGAAAAATCGTGCCATTGAGGCTGATTACAGAACGAAAGGTGAATTGAGGTTTGACCCTGCACTTTATCAATAAAGTACCAAATCCAACTAACTGAGTTAACTACCAACAAAACAACGGAATTGTAGATATGTGCAAACAAACATTAAAAGAAGTCGTGAAAGAGATGTGTAAGGCGTACCCCGGTGGACGTTCAGCGATGGCAGGTGCATTGGGTATGACAGAAACCACGTTCAATAACAACTTGTACGAGAAAAACGGCTGTCGTTTTTTTGAGCGTGAAGAGCTTGAGGCAATGGAGGATTTATCTAACACATCATTTCTTGCTGGATATTACGCAAACAGAAGAAATTTATTGCTGGTGGAAAAGATAAGCCCAGAGGATTTAGACGAACCCGAATTATTCAAATTACAAACTCGTGCATCAACAACTCGCGGTGAGTTAGTTGTATTCATTGGTAAAGCATTGGAAGACGGTGTTGTTGATAGGCATGAAGAAAAGCAAATTATGACCATGTTGGATAGGGCAATCGCAAGCACTAGAGGGGCTATCAATGCGCTCATTAAATTACATAAGAAAGGTTGACGCCCCAGATATGCGGTCCGAGGCGTCGGGTGCTAATAACAACTTGTGTGGAGTAACTAGCATGAGCAGTGTAACGAATTTACGGTACAGAACGCAAGTAAGAGTTTCTATACGTAATGGCCGTTTTGTCTATGAACTAAAAGTACCAGAAGGACGGCAGGAGACCAACTACAAGTTTGTTGAGTGGTTGGTAGATGATTTTAATGCAACTAATCGGGTGAAGGCATGACAAATACATTTGACATCGTTCAAGCCATGTCAGGGCATAAAAACGTAATTGTTATACCTGTGCCTTACCTTGAGTTTTTTAAGGGTGATCAGCAGGCTCACGCCTTGGCTGCAATACTGAATCAATTGGTATTTTGGTCGGGTGTTGCATCAAGTGCGAGCGATGGCTGGTTTTATAAGAGCCATGAAGATCTTACTGATGAAATTAAAGGTTTATCAAGCGAAGAACAGTCTCGTCGGCTGGTTGATAAATTACGTAAAAAATACTTCCCCGGCATTATTGAAACGAAAACTAAAAAGGTTAATGGAACCCCAGTTACGCATTACAGATTAGATGGTGATGCGCTTATCTCAATGATTTTTCCTGCTATTTCTGAAACGTCGAAAGTGAGGAATGGAAACGTCGAAAATGCGGAATCCAATCGTCGAAAATCCGGAATGGAAACCGCAGAAATGCAGAATCATGGAAACGTCGAAAATGAGGATTCCTATCTTTATACAGATCTTAACTCAGATAATAACTTACAGATCAATAAATCCCTTTCGTCGCAGAATTCTAACGAATCCAGCGACACGGCTGAACGTGATATTTCTAATAAAAATTTAAATTCAGCGGTATCGAGTGCGAATGGTCAGCTATGGGGAACGCTGGAAGATTTAGAATCAGCCAAGTGGATGTTTAAGCGAATTCAAGTTATCAACCCAACTCAGAAAGCCCCTAAGTGGTTTGATTGGGCAAATGATATTCGCTTGATGCGTGAAATTGATGGTCGTACCCATGAGCAAATTTGTGCGCTGTTTGACTGGGCTAGCCGTGATTCGTTTTGGCATAAAAATATTTTAAGCACAAAAAGCCTCCGCAAGCACTTTGACACGCTGACCGTTAAGAGCAAAGAAAATCCACATAAAAAATCACAAGTATCAGCCCACAACCCTGAGTGTGATAAGGCCTTTAAGCGTTTCTTAGGCCAATCTCTTCCAATTGAAAATCCAACAGAACTTGAATACTTAGTGAGGCGTGATGCAAGCAATGCAGGCGTTAAGCGTATGCAGCCAGAGTGGGCGCAGAAAAAATGGGTAAGTATCTGGAATGAACATGAGCAGCGTTTAGGAGGAGCAGCATGATGTGTAGTGAAACTAAAACAATCTATGGCGTTGACGTGCTAGGCATGATTGCCATGTTCAAACAGCTACGTAAATGGCGCTCTATTCGCAAGCTTCGTAACAGATGGAATCAATCCCGTTGTGATTTAGTGACTTGCAGGAAGTTTCGCCACTTAAACCATCATGCTGACCATTTTCAAGTTCAGCAGCGTTATAAGCATATGCGCGAGTATGTTAAATCCCACCAGCAGCGAGGCGTTATCTAATGGCTGTTTATTCAAGTAATACTGCTCCAGAAGATAAAGATTGCTGGCAAACACCTCAGTGGTTATTTGAAGCTTTAACGCTTGAGTTTGGTTTTTGGTTAGATGCTGCTGCAAGTGAGCAAAATGCTTTGTGCTCATATTTCTTAACTATAGAACAGAATGCATTACAAAGTGATTGGGTAAGTCGTGGCGCCATATGGTGTAACCCGCCTTACAGTAAGATAAAACCGTGGATCGCTAAAGCTGCGGAACAATGCACAAAGCAAAACCAACCAATAGTGATGTTATTGCCAGCGGATAAATCAACATCTTGGTACTCATTGGCGCTAAAAAGCGTTGATGAAGTTCGAACTATTATCGATGGCCGTATTAATTTTGTTGATCCCAATACGGGAAAAGAGAAAAAGGGCAATAGTAAAGGCTCAATTCTTCTTATCTGGCGTCCATTTGTAGAGCCAAAAGCAATTGGTACGCATGTCTCAAAAAATCGCTTAATGGAGTTAGGCAAAGCAATCTTAGGGGAGGCGGTATGACTCCTTTGTATTTAAGAATCGCGAGCGAATTCAAAGCGGGTAATGAAATAACAACCAAGAAAATCAGAAGCATATATGCATCATCTAACAGTCATACAAAAATCACGATAGATTTTTTGCTCAGAGCTAAAGCGATAAAGAAAACAGAAAGAAAAGAGGGAGCTTTTAGTATTTATGTGATTCAGCAAGATGCTTATGAGAAAACAGTCGAACTAGACAATAAAAGCAAGAGATATAGAGCAAAAACAAATCGGCATGTGAAGTGTGATGTTAAAGAGTTGATGAAAACGCATAACCCATTGATATTAAAATTCAATGCGTTGCTGGGGCGGGGGTTAGATAGTGAAAAACAAAATGCCAGAAATCAATCAATGTAAATGTGGTAGCGAAGATCTGCACATTCAAACTCTCGAATATCGCACATGGTTTTATGTTTACTGTCATAGCTGTGGGGCGAAAGGCCCAGCAGTAAATGATAAATCATCGGCAATAACAATTTGGAATGAAGTGGTATCAAAATGAACAATTCAATTTATTTAGTGTTGCCATTTCCACCAAGTGTTAATGCATGCTGGCGAACAGTCAACGGCAAGATGCTTATTAGTGAGAAAGGTCGTCGGTTTCGAGCAAGTGCTATAGCGGCTGTTTATGATCAACTCCGCAAAAGACCGAAAGCTATTACGGAGCACGTGTCAGTCATCGTGAAGATGTACCCACCAACCAACCATAGGAGAGATATTGATAACTATTTGAAAGCACCATTTGATGCATTAACACATGCAAATATTTGGAAAGACGATGACCAAGTAAAGCATGCTGATATTACTTGGTGTGAAGTAGTAAAGGGTGGTCGATTTGAAATTGAGATAAAGCCCCTTAATGCAACGGTGGAGAAAATATCATGAGCCACAAATGGATATTAACCCCCATCATTATTCCTGAAGTTAATGCTGTGATGTTTAGACCAGGAGCAAGCCTAAATTTGTTTAACAGCAGAATGCTGATCACGACATTACCTGATGAATTAAAGCATCAACCATCGGGCCTTATTTCTCTTTCTGAGCAATACCTCAGCGAATTGCCGAATGGTGAACGGGTATCAGAACCTGTATTAAATTTAACCATCGACCCCGAGCCACCAGCAAGCCTAATGCTAAAGCCAAAATTTAAACGCTGGACAAGCGACGAATATCTTAAGTGGGTTAAATCACAGCCGTGTTGTGTTTGTGGCTCCACAGCGGATGATGCTCACCATTTAATAGGTTACGGGCAAGGTGGAACAGGCACCAAAGCCCATGATTTGTTCACTATACCATTATGTCGCATTCACCACAGCGAGTTACATAAAGATCCAAATGGGTGGGAGCGGGAGCATGGAAGCCAAATCATTTTGTTATTTAAATTTCTAGATCGGTCTATCGGTCTGGGTGTTTTTGGTTGATAGAGGCGGATATCATGAAATTAGAAAATGTACTTAAAAACTTTCATCCTAAGTCACCGACATTCGGCAATGTAGCTGGCTGCACATCCCCAGACCGTTTAACAGGTACCGATATTATGGCGGCTGTAGGCATGACTGAATCACAAGCTGAATTCGGTATGGCGGCTTTTTTGGCGAAAAATGATATCAGCGAAGAGGATAAGTTCTCTACGGTAGAAGCCTTGACCCAATATGCTAAAAAAACCACACCTAGGCTGGTGGCTAAAGCTGCAGGTAAAAAGTTGGGTTATTGTCTAATTATTCTGGCCAGAATGGCATTTGAAGATTATGCCCGTTCAGCAGGTTCAGTTTTTCCCTGTTCAGCATGTAGCGGTAAGGGCCTTATTTATAAGCACAAAGACGTCATTAAACATCCTGGTATAGCAAGATTAGATGGTACTGTAGTTATTGAGCCGTGGATTGAAAACAAAAAGGTGGAAGAGTTATGTATACCATGTAATGGAAAAGGGCAAATAGCACACAGTTGTCGCTGTAAAGGGCGTGGTAAAGTATTAGATGAAGCACAAACTAAGCTGCAGGGCGTGCCTGTATTTAAAGATTGTCCTCGTTGTGCTGGTAAGGGGTTCAACCGTGTACCGTCGTCTGTGGCGTATAATGCAATAAAGCACTTAGTGCCCGATTTAACCCAATCATCATGGTCACGGAATTGGAAGCCATTCTATGAAAAGTTAGCTGGAAAATGCTTTATTGAAGAAAGCGAAGCAGAGCAGGCATTTAGCAAGTCCATAAAGTAAGCCGTTAATCAGCGACCCACTCCATAAGTAATTCTAACTGCTTTGTATGAGGATCTATTTCTTCACTTTTAATTGTAAAATGATGCTTTTTATAAAAACTTATAGCTTGCTTGTTCTCTTTATAGACAGCCAAATTTAATTTGTTGTTGTGCTTTTTAGCATCAGATAATAGCATGCTTCCAATACCGATATTTTGATGGCTAGGCGATACAAAGAGTGCATTAAGCAATTGGTCTGATAAACAATAAAAACCCAAGATAGTATTGTCTTCACTAAAGACACGGGTCATTGTTGATGGAATGTAAATATTTCGCATATCATCAATTTTGTCACACCAGAAGTCTTTACTAATAAAATCATGTGCCTTTATTGATGAATCAAGCCATATTTTTAAAACTTGTTCTATTTCAGAATGTTTGAGGTTTGAAATCATATTCAGTACTTTATTTTAGAGAAGTAAATTTTTTGCTACTGCATATACCACAATTGAGTTTCAGTTACAGCAATAACTTGCATTTTGCATAAAATTGGCTTATTATCTTCTAATAATGGACATTCTATACCTAGTCGCATTAAACCAATTCAAGACCTCGCAATCGCGGGGTTTTTTTATGTCTGAAACAAACATAAGACTTGCTGTTATGATTGGTCAGAGTTACATGTGTAGTTATGCATAATAAAAGAAAACCCCACCTAAGCAGATGGGGTCTTTAGATTACATTTTTTTCAAATGAGCTTCGACTTTTTGAATAAATGATTCTTTGGGAGCTTTTTCGCAAGCTTCAACGATTAACGGAGTGGATGTTTCGATACCACTAATATCTAAAGTAGGGTCTTCTACCTTACCTTTCTGGGTGATAATCTCAGCAGCACCAATTGCTGTTGGATAAAATGCATCATCGATTGCTAAAAAATCTTCGCACGTCCATTTAGATACAGGTTTTGCATCTGTTGCAGCGAAAGCTGATGCAGATATCAAAGACATTGCAATTGCAGTAGCAAACAGTGTTTTCTTCATTTAATTGCCTCACTTTGTTTGTTAAACATAAATACAACCAGCAAGTAAAATATAGATATTGATGGTAAAATTTCAAGTAGGTTTTGGGATATAATGCGGGTACTTGAAAAGAATAAATATCATCCCGATATAGGAGATACACCGTATTTCACTTAATCGTGGCGTCCCATACTAGGTAAATTAGGATTACGGTGTAGACCCGCCAGTAATGGCGGGTTTTCTATTTAAGAGACTGTTTTTGTTATGAGTAAAATATTTAATTTTATTATTGCGTTATTTTTACTAGGTGCTGGCTTTGTGCTAGGGCTAACTCTTTCCTATAAAGATGATGTGAGTGTTATTGAAAGAACAAAGCGCACTGTGCTTGGATATTTGAATAGCCCTAAATTAGAGTCTTTTAAAGACATGGAATACCACTTCAATAAAATATCTCATAATGGTGGAGAGGTTGGTTATGTTTGTGGCTATGTATCACGACACTATGACTTTGTCAGTGAAGTTGAATTTAAGCGCCTTGTGGTTAAAGTATATATAAAGCCTGATGGGGAAATTAATATATCAATACCAGCGATAGATGGCGTTGGGGAAGTTTTTGATAAATCGCAAATTGACAAACTGTGGAATAGTTATTGTATATCACCCACGCTCAGCAAGTAAAAAAAACCACCTACAGCAAGAGGTGGCGGTATACATACCATTGGGAAAAACCAGAAAAAAAGCTCTCTAAATGTTTGCAGATTAATTTATATCACTAACGTTACTTAAGGTAAATATACAAAAGCAACTCGATTTACACAATGGAAACTCTATTTATCGGCATCTATCTTGCGCATAGTGATTTTAAAGTAAGTAGGATTTTCATTGTGGAGAATGGCAAGGCTGATTGGTTAACTCGCATGGGGTATCTGTACTTATCAGGATAGAAGCGTACACGCCTTGGGGAACCTGAACACCATATACTCTTAGTGCATCCCTCCACAATACCTATAACTGTCTTATCGTTTCAATAATGTTTAATTGGGGAACTGAACTTACCGCCCTCAATTAGTCTAAAATCTTACACAAATATTAATGTGAGGTATTAAATGAGGCTATTGATAATCGTTTTTGCGGTAATGCTTTCTGCGTGCGTATCTTCTGAGCAAGATTTTAGCAAGGAAAGACCTAAAGATGACCCTTATGCTGATAGCACATTAAACAGTGTTAAGGATAGCCAGAGAGCAATAATAGACCAGAAGGCATATAACAGAAGGTATTAATTCAGTAGGTGAGAATCAATCAAGGGCTGCGCATTGCGTGGCCTTTTTCTATTTAAGAGAGGTAGTTATGAGTCGAAATATCAAAAAAGCACGAATTACCCGTATTTCTAAGGTAAAAGCGGATCGTAGTTTAGATGAACGAGTAACAGCATTAGAAAAACAGCTTGAAAGTGCCAATCAAGCTGTTAACTACATACAAGAAACCAACGCAGTGGCAATGAACGAACTAAGACTATTAGTCACATCTCGTGCTAGCTAAAAATTGCTGATAGGCTAATCTTCCAATTTCATCTATTGTTTTATTTTTTAAATCGTTAGAAACAGCATCAATACCAATCATTGCATTCATACCATTGACGTTTAAGCTTACATTTACCAAATATTTAACATTGGGAATTGGGTCTACTACATAAGCATGAGATAAATCATAAACGCCATTAACAATAAATTTAGACATAAAATCCTCACTCCGAAGTTAATCAGCCATCCCTTCGGTAAGTCACATAGGGCTGAACCTCTAACTTATCTCAAATACTGATTAAATTCATGAATCTAAATTTAGCTGCTATTACTGGTGGCTTTCTATTAACTAAACATCGGAACACTCCGCAGGGGGTGGATATGCGTATGCACGAAAAATACTCAAGCCCCTTTTCTTATGCATTAGGAGTAATAACCACTGCGGCAGGGGCGTTATCTTTAGACCAATGGGCGGTGCTCATCGGGATTATTTGTACTGTCGCTAC
This sequence comes from Providencia sp. PROV223, assembly GCF_028479245.1. NCBI lineage: Bacteria > Pseudomonadati > Pseudomonadota > Gammaproteobacteria > Enterobacterales > Morganellaceae > Providencia > Providencia sp. PROV223. Next base: position 28,316 of record NZ_JAMPNG010000027.1, on the reverse strand, counting down.
CTTCTTGGTGAATTGGTACTACAAACGGAAAGAATTCAAATTAAGAGAGGCTAACAGTGGCAAAAATACCAAATAAAATAAAAATGGCCGCTGCAGCTGGTGGGCTGATGACCTTAACTGTTGCGATGATTGCAGAGTTTGAAGGGTATGAGTCCAAGCCTTACCGTGATGTAGTGGGAGTTCTTACCGTATGTTATGGGCACACGGGCCCCGACATTATCCCCACAAAAACCTACACAAAAGCCGAGTGTGATGCGCTGTTAGAAAAAGACTTGGCAATTGTCGCTAAGGCTGTGAACCCTTTAATTAAGGTTAATATCCCTGATTACACAAGGGCTGCACTGTACTCATTCACATATAACGTCGGAACAGGGGCATTCTCACGTTCTACGCTACTTAAAAAACTCAATGCTGGTGACCAAGCTGGCGCATGTAATGAACTTAAACGCTGGATATATGCTGGGGGCGTCAAATGGAAAGGGTTAATGACAAGACGAGAAGTAGAAAAAGCCGTATGCCTTGGCGAGTTCGCTTATGCATATCCGCTTTCATTATCGGATTCCCTATCTACTTGGCAACTGGCGTATATGTACTCAGAGATGATACCTGCGGTATTGACAAGGTAAGTTTAGAAAAACGATGTCAAAAAGCCCTAGATCACTACCGAGGTAAGCAGGTGAATTTATGAAAATAGATAATTCATTCTGGTTATTTTTAGCGCTATTTGCTGTGAGCTGGTGGGCTGTAACGCTTTATGACAGCAATATTTTGGTAAAAAAAGATATTGAGCGATTAGAAAATGAAGCGGCTACAAGTCAATTCATATTATCCACCGTTTTAGAACTTTCGGTAACGTTTAATGAAATCTCACGAAATAACCTTAGGGAACGTGACGCGGCGGCAGTGGCTTCTAAAACGGTTAAAACCATTATCAAAACCGTTATTGTGGATGATAAGTGTGCTGCTATTGATGCTCCTCGTAATGCTACTGTCGAGTTGCACAACCACGCGAATAGAATACGTTCAAACGCCATCAGTGTCCATTCCAGCTCATCTACTCAATGATTGTTTACCTGAATACATCCCTGAGACATTTCCTTGGGGTGACTCTCTATTGATAAATGAGTCGCTACTAACAGTTATCGAGCAATGTAATTTAGATAAAAAAGCCATTAGAGAGATTGAAGCGGCTAGGCATAGTAAATAACAAGGTGGTAATTATGTTTAATAACTTACCTGGATCAGGAGCATTCCTTTTACTTGGTTTCGTATGCACAGCGCTTGGATGGGGAGTAATTGAAGGTCTGATTTATCTCTATAAGTGGATATTTTAGACAATAAAACAACATGAGTTATTGAGGTCAAATAATAAGAGTAATAAAAAGTAGCATTGCACCATATGCTGAGGCAAGAAAAAGAACGACACCAATTAGCGTTCTAAATGCTGCTCCCGATGGGGATGCTTCTTTTATATCTTTGAAGCAATAGTATGTGCACATGATTAACATAAATTCAATTACAATCCCTGTCATGTGATATTCATTCATAATTAGCACTCTTTACTTGGTTAATTGCAACTAGTTGTACATAAGTTAAATATTAATAGCTATCAACTAGTTATTGGTGGTTTTATTATGTAGGAAAGCAGCACGGAAAATTGAAGGGAAAAGGGTAAAAAAAATAGCCCATACCACCGCCTAGTGGAATATGGGCTAACTATATACACTGCCTAGTAGGTTTATTGTTATATATGTCTATTTTTAAGATTAATACATTGACTGATGAATAAGTGTAAAAAATCTTAACTAAATATGTCAGCCTAGCAATTGCGGGGTTTTTTAATGGAGAAATAAGATGGCAACACAAGACTTCGATAAACCATCTCAATTCCGTGAAGAGTTGGATAAAAGCATTCCGAAAGAATAAAAAAAAGCCCCTCGTTGGCGCGGGGCGAAATATTCGATTAATAGAACCAATTTTTTGTTTATGAATACCCAAATGTCAAATGGGTGTGCGAATGGTACCAACATAGGTTAAATAATCTATGTATAAATTGTTACGAAATACGGAAAAGAATATTGAAAAACGCGTATGCAAATAAAAAAAAGCCCCTCTATAGAAGGGCATATCTAATGGAAATGCATCTTTATCATTATTGTTGTAGGACCAGTCATCCTTAACCAGCGGCAGGATATTATCACTACTTATTGCTTAATCCAAATCGGAGTATTTATTGATGAGCAAAATCGTATTAATACCAGAACAAATCAAGTCTCTTCATGAGTTAGCGCGGGAGGAAGGGTAACTGTCTTACACTATTGAAGTGGGCAAAGCCTTTGATGGTGATAATGTTGTTTATGAAGGTCTAGTGGCTTATTCAGATTCAATCGAACACGGCGTTCTACAACTCGAATAAAAAGTGAGAGGGCTTTAAATAAAGCCCTCTGCATAGCAGCAATTATTTTTTTGTATAAATAATTTGCTGTGTTTCATTTGAACAGTTACCAACAACAGTACCTTGCTGTGATGCAGCTTCTTCATTGGAAACGACAGTAATGGTAAAACCCTCTTCAGGCACACCATTATTAATAATCTTTTGTGTAATCTCTTCAACAACACTGTCGCATGAAGCATTTGCAATCACTGGAGCAACGAACGCTACGAGTGCGGCAACAATTATTTTTCTTTGCATTTTGATACCCTTAATTGATTTGAAAAAAGTAAGTAAAGAAATTTATTGTGAAGCGATGTGAGTATACTTAAATAAAATATCCATAGCCATCAGCTAATCACTGGTGGCTTTTTCATTTATGGAGACAGACATGTCAGATAAAAAAGAAATAGCCACCCTATTTATAAAGATATCAGTTGATAGCACTGACTTAGATAAGCTGGAAGCACAATTAAAACGTATTGAAGGGCTGATGATTAGCACGGGACTGAAGCAGCCAGCAAGTGTTGGATTTAGCGCTGATAAGTTCTTTATTACAAATGGTCAGGTATTTATTGATAGCTTTTATATAACACCGACACCCATTCCGAGCTTAAAGATAAAAGGCATAGCAATAGATAGTGCTATGCGACAGGCAGCAAAGGAAGGCGCTGAAGGCGGATTTTTAACGGCTACAACTAAAACAGAAACAGACGAACAGCGTAGAATCAAAGGGTTGGAAACTAAATTTAGCCTATTGCAGTCATCTATGACATCAATACAACAGACCATAGCTGATTCAGATAGAGCATTTGCAGCTTCCCTAGAGCGAGTTCATGCCGATATTCAATCAGCTAAGTCTGGATGGCAATTATGAGCAACTCACAGCCAAGACAATCGGTTTGCAACAGTGAATCTAAGGGATTCAATGAGGTGCTCAAACTCATTGCTCTTCATTTAATAAAGACGGCTATCACAATGTTTGGTGATAAAGAGTTACCACCTGAAGTGGAAAAGCAAAGAGCAACTATTGATTCTGATATCAAAGAGCAGCAGATGATAGTTGATAGATTGCTGAATACCGCACCACAACAAGCGACCGTAGGAGTTACCGATGCCGCCACGTATCCCTCGTGCTTGCCGAAAGCGCGGATGTACCAAGACAACCACTGACCGTAGTGGCTATTGCCAAGACCATATAAGCACAGGATGGGAGAGCCACCAGTCCGGCAAGAGCCGACATGAGCGAGGTTACGGTTCTAAGTGGGATAAGATACGGCCTCGAATCCTTCAGCGTGATAAATATCTTTGCCAAAACTGCTTACCCCGGGCTGTAGAAGCCAAGACTGTCGACCACATCATACCTAAAGCACATGGTGGTACTGATGAGGATGGTAACTTGCAATCACTATGCTGGCCTTGCCATAAAAGGAAGACAGCAACAGAGAGATTGCGCAAGTAGCTGTTATATATGAATATTTATATGAATGATAATAATTATCATCTATGGGGAGGGGCGGGTAAAATCTCTACCCCTCTCGCCCTCTAGGACTGCCGCTTCAGGTAAATTTTTACGGACGTGAATTAAGGATTATTTTTTTCGAAACTTTTTAACATTTTTTAGGAGGCTAAATGGCAACTGGTATCCGTGCCTCGGGTGGCGGTCGACGCAAAAATTTACCTGCTAAAAACGGAAAAAGCAGTATTACTCGAATCGCCCCACCCGATGAATTGATGGGTGATGCGGCAATAAAATTGTGGAAAACACAAAGTAAGATTTTAATTGATCGCGGCACGTTCGAACTTGAAGATGCCCCATTACTTGTTGCTTATTGTAACGCTTTTCAACTAATGCTTACGGCTGAACAGGTTATTTTAAAGCACGCCAAAATGGACTTGGAAAGTGGTGGTATTACTGAAATGAGCGGATCTGGTGGGCTTAAAAAGCACCCAGCTGTTGCTGTTCGAAATGACAGCGTTTCGCAAATAGCACGATTGGGATCATTGCTCGGCCTAGACCCGTTGAGTCGAATGAGAAGCACTGGCGCAAAAGAGAAAGATGATGATGGAAACGAATTCGATGAGTTTTAATTATGGCTACTTATCCGAGCGTCAACGCGGCAAATCAATATGCTAGAGATATTGTTAGCGGAAAAATTCCATCATGTATCTATGTCAAACAGTCATGTCAACGGCATTTAGGCGACCTCCAGAAAGCGAAAGATAAAAACTGGCCATATCGATTTGATAAAGATAAGGCTGAGAGGTTTTGTCGTTTTGCTCAGCTTATGCCGCACACAAAAGGTGATTGGGCAAAGCGAAAGCTACGGATCACACTGGAGCCATGGCAGCTATTTATTTTCTGTGTGGTTTTTGGTTGGGTAAAAAAGAAGTGTGGCAATCGTCGATTTACAGAAATGTATGTCGAAGTACCCCGTAAAAATGGTAAATCACTCATTGCGGCTGCGGTCGGTAATTATATGTTTTGTGCTGATGGTGAGTACGGCGCTGAGGTGTATTGCGGTGCAACCACCGAAAAACAAGCATGGAAAGTCTTTGAACCTGCTTTAGCGATGGTCAAAAAGCTTCCATCATTAAGAAAACGCTTTCAAATCAAGCCATGGGCAGAAAAAATGACTCGCCCAGATGGTTCTGTATTTGCGCCCTTAATTGGTGATCCTGGTGATGGTGATAACCCAACGTGCGCGATTATCGACGAGTATCACGAGCATTCAACGGATGCGCTGTATACGACAATGACAACGGGGATGGGAGCGCGTGAGCAACCGCTTACACTCATTATCACGACAGCAGGTTTTGATATTCAAAGCCCTTGTTATGATAAACGCAGCCAAGTAACTGAAATTCTTGAGGGGATTCGTACTGGTGGGGCTAACGATCAAATCTTTGGCATCATCTACACGATAGATAAAGAGGATGACTGGAAAGCACCTGAAGCAGTCATTAAATCGAATCCTAACTGTGGCGTCTCTGTCAAATATGACTACCTGTTAGCAAAGCAAGAGCTAGGGATAACAACCCCCAGGCAGACCAATCAAATCAAAACGAAGCATTTCAATATTTGGGTAACCGCTAAATCAGCGTTCTATAACATGGACCACTGGCGAAAAGCGGAGGACAAGAGCCTAAAAATTGAAGATTTCTACGGCGAGGATGTTTATTTAGGGATCGACTTAGCGACAAAGCTAGATTTGAACTGTGTCGCACCAATCTTTAAGCGCGAAATTAACGGTAAAAAGCATTATTTTTCAGTGTCACCATTATTTTTTGCACCTGAAGATACTATTTATTCAACGGATACTGACAAATTACGAACAGCTGAACGCTATCAAAGCTTTGTCAATCAAGGTGCTCTCATTCCGAGCGATGGCGCAGAAGTTGATTATCGGCTCATTGAGGACTCAATTTTAAAATTGAGAGCGCATTTCAACATCGTTTCAAGTCCTATCGACCCCTCGGGTGCTATTGCGCTTTCGCATCGATTGCAGGATGAAGGGCTGGAGCCTATTTCGATTACGCAAAACTACACAAATATGAGTGATCCCATGAAAGAGATTGAAGCCGCACTTGCTGCAGGTCGATTCCATCATGATGGAAATCCTATCATGACATGGTGCTTTCAAAATGTGGTCGGTAAATATTTGCCGGGTAGTGATGATGTTGTTAGGCCAACCAAAGATGGCAATGAAAATAAAATTGATGGTGCGGTTTCGACAATGATGGCAGTCGGAAGAGCGATGCTGCATGAAGATAAGCCTGATTACTCAGGATTCATAAATAACCCAATCATAGTAGGTATCTGATGAAGCATAACAAGAAGCCGGGGCGCGTTAAGAGCGCGCTTCTTAATTGGTTGGGCGTCCCAATATCGCTAACCAATGGAGAATTTTGGCAAGAATGGAGTGGCGTGAGCACTAGCGGAAAGCTTGTGACTGCGGATAAAGCAATGCAGCTCTCAACCGTATGGGCCTGTGTGAGGCTACTAAGTGAATCTATTTCAACTTTACCTATAAAAATCTACCAAAGCAGAAGTGACGGTTCGCGTACTTTAGCTAAAGAGCATCCCGTTTATAGGTTGCTATGCAAGCAACCTAATATAGAGATGACGCCATCAAGATTCATGCTAATGGTAGTAGCTAGTTTATGTTTGCGCGGGAATAGCTTTATTGAAAAAAAATACATCGGCCCAAAGCTTGTTGCGTTGGTTCCGCTACTTCCTCAAAACATGGTCGTAAAGCGTGATGAAGCTAGTGGAATGCTTGAATATAAATACACAGACCCTTTCACCAAAGAAGAGAGAATAGTACCCATTAAAAATATGATGCATATCCGTGGTTTTGGTATGGATGGCATATGTGGAATGATCCCCATTCAAACTGGGCGAAATGTCATTGGTTCAGCTTTATCAGTTGAAGAATCAGCCGCTAAAATATTCGAAAATGGGCTGCAGAGCTCTGGTTTTATTTCTTCAGAACTTCCTTTGAATGACGAGCAGCGAGAGCGCATTAGAAGTTATTTATTAAGCTTTGTCGGTTCAAAGAATGCTGGAAAAATGATGGTGCTTGAGGGGGGGATGAAATACAACAATGTCACTATGAACCCTGAAGCAGCGCAAATGTTAGAAAGTAGGGCTTTTAGTATAGAGGAAATTTGCCGCTGGTTTCGTGTTCCTCCGTTTATGGTTGGCCATATGGATAAACAAAGCAGTTGGGCATCCAGTGTGGAAGGCATGAACATGCAGTTTTTAACGAACACATTGAGGCCATTACTTGTCAATATCGAGCAAGAAATCAGTCGTTGTTTATTGAGTGGTGATGATGATTATTATGCAGAGTTTTCTGTCGAGGGATTACTTCGAGCAGATAGCGCAGGTCGAGCGGCTTACTATACAACATCATTGCAAAATGGTTGGATGAGCCGTAATGATGTGAGGCGCCTTGAAAACCTTCCGCCTATTGATGGTGGTGATATTTACACTGTTCAACTCAACTTAACCCCGATTGACCAGTTAGGAAAAGATATTTCTGGCAGTGAGGCTGAAAAGCTTAAGGCTCAAATCACCAACTGGCTATTCCCAGAAGGTGACCCAACAACTCAACCCCAAAAACCTCATTCCGAGGAGTAAATTTAATGAAAAGAAACAATTTGCCAGTTGCGCTGGAGGATCGCCCCTGCGCATCGATTAGCTATGAACTCAAACCAAGAACACTTGATAAGTGGAATAGCAGCATCCGTGCCGCTAGCTCTGCCAACACGATTTCTGTTTTAGATGTTATTGGTGAGGATTATTGGGGGGAGGGAGTAACCGCTAAGCGTATTTCTGGTGCACTTCGCGCTATTGGGAACAATGATGTCGTCGTCAATATCAATAGCCCAGGTGGTGACATGTTTGAAGGGTTGGCTATCTATAACTTGCTTCGTGCTCACAGTGGCAAAGTCACCGTTAATATCTTGGGCATTGCCGCTTCAGCCGCATCCATTATTGCGATGGCAGGCGATGAAATTCATATGGGGCGCGGTGCGTTTTTGATGATCCACAACTGCTGGTCAATAGGGGTTGGTAACCGGCACGACTTTGCAAAATTAGCGGCAGACTTAGAGCCTTTTGATAAATCAATGGCCGATATCTATGTTGCTAGAAGTGGTCAGTCTGAAAGTGTTGTCAGCAAAATGATGGATGATGAAACCTATATCGCATCAAGTGATGCAATAGCAAAAGGTTTTGCTGACGGGTTGCTTGCGGCTGATGAAATTAATGATGGTGATGAAAGTCCCCAAGCCGCTATACGTAAGCTCGATGCAGCATTGGCTAAAGCGGAAATGCCGCGTTCCGAGCGACGAAAACTAATTAGTGCCTTAACGGGAAGTATGCCGGGCGCTACTTCCGATCCTAATGGTATGCCAAGCGCTACCAACGAAATAAACCCAAAAACCTTATCTGATTTGCAAGAGGCTGTAAGGGCCTTTGCAAAAACTAATTAATTATTGGAGACACTATGTCTGATACAAATGAATTATTGAAAACCTTGTCAGCAACAATCAAAGAAGCCAATGAAAAATTTACCGCTAAAGCGGAGGAGGCTTTAAAAGAAGCGAAAGCGGCTGGTAGCTTAAATGCTTCAACTAAAGACACTGTTGATAAAATGGCATCTGATTTAAACGCTTTAAAAGCTGCTGAGACAACTTTAAAGGCTGCATTAGGTGATCTGGAGCAACATGTCGCTCAGATGCCGCTTAATAATGCGTTACAAACAGTGAAAAGTGTCGGTCAGCAATTTGTTTCTGCTGAAGTATTAAAAGATATCAACTCCAGTATTCAGGGAAATAAACGGATTTCAGTGCCGGTTAATGCCGCATTAATTTCTACCGATGTTCCAGAAGGTATAGTTCCTCCTCAACGATTACCAGGAGTCGATGTCGCACCAAAGCAACGTTTGTTTATCCGTGAACTTATCGCGCCGGGCAAAACACAATCACCTGCAATTTTCTGGGTTCAGCAAACTGGATTTACTAACAATGCTGCTGTTGTGCCTGAAAATACAGCTAAACCCTACAGTGATATTAAATTCGAGCCAAAAATTACCGCAGTAACTACCATTGCACATTTGTTTAAAGCATCTAAGCAAATCTTAGATGACTTTTCACAGTTGCAGTCACTGGTTGACGCAGAAATGCGCTACGGGTTGAAGTTTGTGGAAGAGCAGGAAATCTTATTTGGTGATGGTTCTGGAGCCCACTTACACGGCATCATTCCACAGGCGTCTAAATTTAAAGCGGAGTTTGAGGTAGAGAAACAAAATGGTATTGATGATCTGCGACTTGCAATGTTGCAGGCTCAGTTAGCACGATTCCCAGCCTCTGGTCATGTGTTGCACTTTGTTGATTGGGCGAAAATTGAGTTAATGAAAGATACCTTAGGCCGTTATATTTTAGCGAATCCAGCGGCACTAACGGGACCTACTCTGTGGGGATTACCTGTTGTTGCCACTGAAACTGCCGCTTTCAAAGGTAAGTTTTTAACTGGGGCATTCAATGCAGGGGCTCAGTTATTTGACCGTGAGGAAACTAACGTTGTCATTTCTACTGAGAATACTGATGACTTCGAGAAAAACATGATTTCCATTCGTTGCGAGGAACGATTGGCATTAGCGGTAAAACGACCTGAAGCCTTTATTTATGGTGATTTTACGGCACCAAAAACAGGTGAATAATACATGAAAGCGGTCAATAGGCCGCTTTTTCTTTTTGGGGTGATCTATGAAACTAAAGATATTACGTGCAATTTATTTTGGTAATAAGGTAGTTGTAGAAGGTGAAGAAATAGAAACACTGGAGCAACATGGCCGTGAACTCGTTTTAAAAGGCTATGCAGTTGAAATTGAAGGTGAACAGAAGCTTGTAGAGCCAGAGCCAGAGCCAAAAAAAGAAACTAAAGGCAAAAAGGAGAAATAATGCTTTCTCTTGAACTTATCAAACAACAACTCAGATTAGAGATTGATTATGTTGAAGAAGATGATTTGTTAACACTTTATTCAGCAGCGGCGCTTCGTTTGATTGAAAGCCATACAAGGCGGACATTAGTTCAAGAGTCTGAGGCAGATATCGATCCTGAGTTGAATTTGGTTTTTAGTGGTGACGTACGCCTTGCGGCACTGCTGATCATTGGTCATTGGTATGCTAATCGAGAATCTGTTGTTGTTGGCGCGTCTGGCGCTCAACTTCCGCTGGGATTTGATGCTTTATTACAACCTTATGTGAGGTATGGGATATGACATCGATTCAAGCCGGCGAACTCAATAAACGTATTGCGTTATCACGCCCAGAAGAGGTCAGGAACGATTTTGGTGAACCTAAAACAGAGTTAGTAAAAGTCACTGACGTATGGGCCAAAGTGGAGGCGATGTCTAATCGCAAAATTCGCACTGCAGATCAGCAACAAGTTATCGAAACCTACCATTTCACCATTCGGCCTCGTAGCGATATCAATGAGGGATGGATAATTGCTTATCAAAAGCGCAACTTTACGGTGCGCGCTTTAGATAGAAACCAGCCAGACCGTTTAATTATTACAGCAGAGGTCGATAGTCGACATGATAGAAACTGATATCAAGGCAGACTTAGAGCGATTGACGGGATTGAATGCTTACCCTGTCGCGCTTCCTTCAAAAGTGCTTGAGGGCGTGACTTATCAGAAAATAAGCGACCCCAAAATGATAACTGGCCTAGCTAAAACATCTCTTGTTCAAGCGCGGTTTCAAATTACCTTTCAGATCCCTAATGACTATCCAAGAGCCTTAAAGCTTGAAAAAGTAGTGCTCAATGCTTGGGAAAACATCACCCATGGCCATATTGGTCGTTATCCCGTTCAAACAGTTCAGCGAGGTAATTTCATGCAAAACAGAGAAGAGCAAACGGATAAACGGGTTATTTGGCGTGTGATGCGTGATTTTATTATCACTTATCCAGAGGGGGCTGAATGAGGGTAACTGTTGAGATAAAAGGCCTCAAAGAATTGGAGTATGAGTTAAACCGTTTAGGGGAGGGCATAACAACAAAAGTACTTCGACAAGCTGGGCGTGAAGCAATGGCACCTGTGCTGGAGGATATGAAACAGCACGCAGGCTATGATGCGACTAGCGAATCAGAGCACATGCGCGACAGTATCAAGATCCGTACAACGAGCCGCATGAAAGACCAAAAAACACGCTCTGTAATGACTGTTCGTGTAGGGCCAAGTAAAGCTCACGAAATGAAAGCCAAAGCACAAGAGTTTGGCACCGTAAAACAAATCCCTAATCCCTTCATCCGTCCAGCATTGGACTATAACCGCCAATTTATTTTAAACACGCTAGCCGCTGAAATACGCGCCAGCATCGAAAATTATCGTTAATTCATTTAGTTGGAGTAAAAACTATGGCAGGAAAAACCTCTCCTGAATATGCAGTGCTTCCCGCAGGTACAGTTGTTAAATTTGGTAAGCCGGGTGACGCCGTTGAGCAAATGAAAGCGCTCGTAAACTGTAGAGCCATTGGTGCTACAGGTATTACAGGTAGCTTTGTCGATTGCACAACGTTAATCGACTTAAATAAACAGTCAGTTTCAGACTTGCCAGACGGCCCAGAAAAAACATTAGTGTTTATCGATGATCCTGAAAATGTCGATTTTGCTGCATTTTTGACGGCAGCTGACGCGCGCGAGACTGTTCAGTTTTATGCGCAATTCCCAAATAAACGTACAGCGACGATGATCTTGGCGTTAGCAGGCTGGGAAATGAATGATGTGAGTGCGCCAGCTAGCGAAGTTATGCAGATCTCTGTCAAAGGCAAACAAAACAACGTTAAGTGGGGCGTAGTTGCCGCAGGGGGAACAAAATAATGTCGTTAAAGTCATCACTATTAAAATCGAATCCTTATGTTGAGAGTCACACAATTCTTAACACGACCGTTTTCATTCGTCGACTAACAATTGCTGAAATCGATGAGTATGAGCGCGATCTACAACAATTCCGTGAAACAGGGCTTAACTCTGATGCGAGCAAAGCAGGCGCAAGGCTAATTTTAAAAGCGATTTGTGACGAGAAAGGAAAGCCACTTTCAGAAAAAGAGCTGCCAACGGATGATGAGTTAATCAAAGCGCATGATACCCCGACATTACTTGAAGCGCTGAAGTTTGTTCAGCAATTCAGTTATGGAACAGTGGAGGAAGCCCAAAAAAACTAACCAACTCACCTCGCCTTAAGCTCATTTTCCAATTAGCAGATAGGTGGGGTGAGCCAGACCCAAGAAAAATAGCTCAATTGCCTGCCGATATACTCACACATTGGCAGGCTTTTTTTATGTCTGGCAATAAAGAAGCGCCAGAATTTCAACCAAATATTACACAAGTTGAGCCTGATATTGAGGCGCAGTGTAATGATGTCATGAGGGTGATAAATGGCTGACGTTGCAAGTTTAGCGGTTGCGTTACACCTCAACGCAGCCTCTTTTAAATCCCAAGTGTTTGATGCTTATGATTCTGCTAGCAAAGAATCCAAAAAGTTTGCGCAGTCTGCATCCAAAGATGCCGGGCAAACAGCCGAGAGGTTATTAGAGGTTTCAGCTAATGCCAGAAAAGCTGGCGCTGATCTATCGGCTTCTGGCCAGATGGCGCGAAGCTCTCAGCTTGGATTTGGTCAATTAAGAACCGCATTAACGAATGTATCCGCAGGCTCTAATGTTGCCACCAGTAGTTTAATTGGTGGCTTCATTCCGGCTTTAGAGCGTTCTTTGGAAAACGTGAATAACGTTAAGTTTTCTTTAGCAGAGCAGCAACGTGTTGCACAAGAGGCTGCACATGAGGCAATTAACTTATCGCGTGCACAAATTGAAGGCGCTCAAGCTGATAGAAAAAGCGCTCAAGAAAAAATTAACCTTGCTGCCAAAATGCGTGATGAGGCCATTGCAAGGCGTGAGCAAGCATTTTCGCTCGATGAATATTTAGAGCGACAGGTCGAAGTTAATAAACAACACGGTATTTCTGTTAGTTATGCGGAAGAACATGCCAAGAACGCGCGAGTTATCCGAGAGGCTAATATTGCCGAGGCTGAAGCCAAAAAGCGGATGCAAAGTGCATCTATTGAGATTATTTCAGCAAATAAAAGCGAACTTGATGGTAAGAAAAACCTCACAACAGCAACCAATCAACTATCCGAAGCCAGCAAAGAACTGACGTTTTCTCAGCGTGCTGCAGCTAATAGCGCGAGTTTGTTTAAAAGCGCTTGGGGAATGATGGGGGGGGCGGTTGGCATTGGCATCATGGCATCAGCTGGAGCTTTTACTTATCTCTATTCCCAGTATCAGCAAGCAGAAGAACGCCAAAAGGCCTTTAATGCTGCGTTGCAAAAAGGTGGTTTAGGGCTAACAACAACGGCCTATGATCTGCGTAATCTTGCCAATGAATTGGGGGGTACCGCGGAAGCCTATAAATCAGTTACCGCAGCTGCGTCTGCGGGTTTTTCTGGTGACTTGCTACATCAGGTATCAGAACTTGGCATCCAGATGGAAAAGTCTGGTGGCAGTGTTGATTTGCTTATTAGTAAATTAGTTTCCATAGGTGAGCAACCATTAGCAGGGATAAAAAAATTAATTGATGAAGGCGTTATTGTTGAATCGGGTATAGTGCAACGAATCGCTCAACTTGAAAGGGAAGGAAAGGCAAGAGAAGCTTCTGAATTAGCTCAGATATCGACATTGCAAGCTAAGACAAAAGCAGAAAACACTCAAAGCGAAGCGCTGAAAGTACAAAAAGGAGAAGTAGAATCTCTTAGGCGCAGCTATCAAGGGTTATATGACATAACCAATGGTAGTAATTATGCAAAAATAAATACTCAGATGAATAACGCCTTCTTAGAGGAGGCAATAAGACTCAAAAAAGAGCAGTCTCAAGTACAGGAAAAACAGTTATTAGAGCAAAAAGAAGCTGCATATAAACAACTTGAGATAACGACGAATTTTAACTCGGCATTCAAAGCAGGAACAGATCAGCAAAAAGAACGCGCCGATAGAGAAAAACAATTTAAGGACATGCTCGATAAAGGCACTATTTCGGCAATGGAGTATCAACAAGCATTAAAGGGATTGGATAAGCTATTTACGACGCCTAAAAAAACGGGGGGTAATGCTGTTGTTGATGAAGGGAAGCAACGGATAGAACAGCTTTTACAACAAGGTGCGGCGTTACGTGCTCAGTTAGAGGAAACCGAGGGGCTAACAGCGTCTGAACGTAAGCTTGCTTCATTTGACCAAGAGTTAATTGGATTGCAGGGGCAGCATTTAAACGCTCGGCAAAAAACCATTCAAGCCCATTCATCTGAAATTCGTGCACAGTTAATAAAAAATGCAGAGCTAGAAAAGGAAATAAAATACAAAGAACTACGAAAAAAGTTTGATGATCAGAATTTTGAAGTGATGCAACGAACATCAAAATTAAGTCAGGATTCATCAAATCAAATGTTACAAATGACCATGAGCCAACCTGCATATGAGCTTATGCTGCAGGAGCAAAGGGTTCGTGATGATTTTCGCCAGCGTCGTTATCAGCTAGATAAAGAAGTATCGGATAAAACCACTCAACTCTATGCAGATCAAACGCTCTTTTTATCTCAAAAAGAACAAAGGCAATTAGATATTGTTAGGCAATCTTCTCGCGATAAATTAGCGATGAATCGAAATGCAACAACTGGCATGGCGAAAGGTATTCAGGATTTTGGTAATTCTGCTGAGAATGTGTATGACCAAATGCGCACAATCAGTAATGGCGCACTAAGTGATATGTCTGGAATGCTAGCTAATTTTGCCGCCACTGGAAAACTAAACTTTGCAGATTTTGCGCAATCTATTGTGACTGAAATTACAAAAATGATTTTTCAGATGATGATATTTAATGCGTTAAAGGCTGGGTTTGCGGGCACTGCATTTGGTGATGCTATTGGTGTAGGGGCGGCTCCTACACCAAATGCTAAAGGCGGTACCTACAGTTCACCGGGGTTAAGTGCATATAGTAATACTATCGTGAAATCACCGACATTATTCCCGTTTGCAAAGGGAGGTGCACCTAAAATGGGATTGATGGGAGAAGCTGGTGCGGAAGCAATTATGCCATTAACCCGTGCACGTGATGGTTCTCTGGGGATAAGGGTGCTTGGTTTAGATGCACAGCAACAAACTCCAAATATTATTATCCAACAAACTTTTCATCTAACAGGGAATGGTGATCAGGCTTTACAAGAGGCTATTCAGCAGGCGGCAGAAATGGGAGCAAAGCAAGGTTCACAGGATGCTTTAGCTAAGATTCAGCGGGACTTTCAAAATAATGGCACATTGAGAAAAAGCCTTGGGAGGTAAAATAATGGTACTTGAATGGCCTGAGAATGTCGTACCTTCCTCAATGAACTGGCAGTTAATCAGTAACAGTAAAACATTTACCTCGGTATTTACAGGGAGTAGCCAAACGGTGAGGTTTTCAGGAAGCCGCTGGCGCTGCACTTTGACTTTTAATAATCTCACTGAAGCCATATCTAGAGAGTTAGAAGTTTTAATGGCGCAACTGGACGGCGAAAGCGGGCGAGTGAAAATTAGCAATTGGATCAGGCAGGGATTACAAGGTAAGGGTTCGCCACTTGTTAGTATAGGAAACCAAACGGGGAAATCTCTGCAAACAAAGGGATGGTTAAAAAATTCAGTTGTAGTGCGCAAAGGGGATTACATTACAGTGAGTAATGAGCTCAAGATGGTTACTGAAAATGTGTTAAGTGATAAAGATGGGAATGCAATTATTCCCATTTCACCGACGCTAAGGTTGTCACCACAAGTTAATGAGAAAATAGAATCCGCGAGGCCGTTCGGTATTTTTAAATTAACAAGCAATGATCAGGGGAATTTTCAGTATCGCCCTGGTGTATTATCCAATGTCACCATCACATTTGAGGAGGCGTTATACTGATGTTGTATCATCCTTTTTCAAATGCAATGGTAAAGGCCATTAATGATGGTTTCGAACTGGTTATTGCAGCCAAACTGGATCTCAAATCAGGCGTGACAAGAGCACATACTGGGCTTGGCAATTTAATTATTGCGGGTGAAGTGTATCAAGGTGTTGGCTCTTTGGGGAGTATAGAGCCCGTTACCGAAAACAACTCAACCAGCCCACAACAATTGATATTGTCACTTTCTGGGTTTGATTCTTTACTTATTGCTGATGTTATGAATGAAAGAAGTCGTGGGCGCAATGTTAGCTTGATGCTGGTGGCTTTAGATCTCGATGGCAAGCCAGCATTAGCAGAGATCATTTTTGCGGGGCAAATTTCCAATATTGGTGTTACTACCGGTAATAATAATGAGGTTGCAGTCACGGTTTCTAATCGTTTTGAAAGATGGTCTCAGGGGTTACCTGATAGATTTACGGATGAATCGTGGACAAAAAGGCATAAAGGCGATCGCATATTTCGGTATGTAGCGCAAATGGCTGAGCGTGCAATCTACTGGGGCAGCAAAAAAGATGCGCCAACGTTTATTTATAAGTGATTTATCGTTACTCTTAAAAAAACTGTATAGGGTAGTCTAGTGAATAAGCAATTGATTATTAGTTTTGCTGTAGTGGTCGGCATAGTTGCAGCTATTTTCATTTATCGAGAGGCATCAGTATCTCAGTCATCTATATTTAATGCAGTAGAGAAGAAAGTTTCAAGTAAAATGAAAGATCCTTCCTCGGCAATTTTTAGGGATCTAGAGTCTCATCCGGCTGAGTCTAATGATAAATTAACGAATACCACCGTATGTGGATATGTGAATTCTAAAAATACATATGGTGCATATGCTGGCAGCAGGATGTTCATATCTACAGTCACAATTGATGGATACAATATAGAGGTTGGTTCCGTAACCATTTCTAATAGTGCGGAGCAAGATAAGATCATTCTAGAAATGTGTAAAAAATAAATTTATCAATCTTTAAGACCCGCTTCGGCGGGTTTTTTTATGCCCGGAGATCAGCAAATGCGACACCCAAATTGGACAACTCAACTTCCTGAAACCTTGCGCCAAGCTATGCAAAAACCGTTTGTTTGGGGTGAGCATGATTGCTGCTTGTTTGCTGCTGATTGCGCTATTGCAGTGTGTGGTGTCGATATCGCAGAAAAGGCTCGAGGCAGATACAAAACCAAATCAGGGGCTATGCGAGTTTTAAAATCTGAGTTCGGGGATTTGGAAACAGGTCTATCGGGCTTTTTTCAAGAAAAAGAACCCGATAAAGCGATACGTGGCGACCTTGTCATGTTTGAAGGCGATGAAGGGAAAACCCTCGGCGTACTGTGGGCTAATAAGATATGGGCTGTCACTGAGGATGGCGCACGACCAGTTAATCATAAACCTATTAAAGCGTGGAGAGTTGAGTAATGGGTAAAGTTGTCTCTAATATCGTCTCCGCAGGTTTAATGATTGCGGGTGTTATGGCAACAGGTGGGTTAGGTACCGCTTTAATTGTGGCTGGTATTGCGGTTCAAGCGGCTAGCACATTTATTTTCCAAGAAAAAATGCCATCGATGCGCTATCGGGATCAATCTGAACGCAAGCAAATGCTACGTTCTGCAGTGGCACCAGAGACCGTTGTTGTTGGTAAAACAGTGTGTTCAGGCCTTCTCTTCTTTGCCGAAGAAGAAAAGGGCAACCAAACGGATGGCGAACGTTTATTTATGGCCATTGCACTTGCGGCCCACCCGATTCATAAAATTGGCCGCATTTGGTTAAATGATGATTTGATAGAAACCTTTGGCGACAAGGTCAGTTACGAGTTTCATAATGGCCGCACCACAAGTGACCCGTATTTATTGAAGCATGCGCCCTCATGGAAAGATGACATGATCGGCGAAAATTTAGCGTGGTTGCGGTTAACACTGAAATACGATGCTGAAAAATTCCCTTATGGTGTTCCTAATGTCAAAGTTGAAATGTGGGGGAAGGAAGTATACGACCCGAGAGTTGGCAAGGAAATTTGGACTGACAATGGGGTATTACTTGCGCTTGATTACTATCGTAGTTATCTCAATGTGCCTGATTTAGAGATAAATTTTGCTGAATTTAAAACAGCAGCAGATTTAAGCTATGAGCCGGTTGTAACCCCGGAAGGGAATACGGAACCCCGCTATACCATCAATGGGGCTTATGAGCTTTCCGAATCGCCGTCATCACTACTTGATCATATGCACCGGTGCATTGCTGCAGAGCCGACTTATGTTGCGGGCAAGCACGGAATTCTGATGCAAGCATACAATGGCCCTGCAGTATTGCGCATTGAACCGAATCAAATCATCGACACCGTTAATATCACACCTGAACTTGCGCTACGTGATGCAACTAATGCGATTTACGGTACCTTCGTCGATGCAGAGCAGCAATATGTTAAAACTGATTTTGAACCAGTCATTGTTGATGAATGGATTGAGGAAGATGGGTTAGAGATTAAAGAAAATATCGATTACCGCTTTGTCACTAGCCCATACCAAGCAGCACGCCTTTCTAATTTATATCTACGCAAAAAACGCGCAGGTCGTCGCATTCAATTAAAAATGGATATGGACGGTTACGCATATAGACCAGGGGATGTGTGTTTACTTAATTTGCCTCATATTGGCATCCAAAACTTTGAGTGTCGTGTGGCTGAATGGAAATTTCACCCGCAAGAGGGCGTTGATATTCTCCTCGAGGAGGACGGAGCTTATATTTATGAAGACATTATAGGTAAGCCTTTTGTTCGACCCCCATTCACTGTTTTACCCACTGGTGGGGTAGCGCCACCGCTTAACCTTGCTTTTGTGGCCACTAATATTGGTGAAGTCGTCCAAGGGTATTTGAGCTGGCAATCAGCTGCTGCTGATGTTCGCTATAACACAGTAAACATCATTGAAAATGGCAAAGTTATTCAATCCATTCAGGTACCACAAGATAGAGTAGATTTATCGGGCCTTGTGCGCGGTTCATATCGTGCCGAAGTCCGTTCTATCAATGCGGCTGGCGCGATGTCTGCCCCTGCGATTGTTGATTTTGATATCCAATCCCCACCTAAACCGGTTAGCGTTGAAATGGTTGGCGGCATGTTCTCTCTGACCTGCATTCCGCACGGTGGCGAAACCGCACAGCATGGTTATACGTTTGAGTTTTGGTTTAGCGACAAAAAACTGGCCAGTACGACTGACACCGAAGTTACCACAAAAGCTAATCGCCAAGGTCAAGGGCAATTTTGGACTAAGGAGAATTTAAAAGCCGGCACTGATTATTGGTTTTATGTTCGAACAGTTAACAGCTATGGAAAGTCTCAGTTTGTTGAAGCTGTAGGAAAGGCTGACGGAACGCCAAAGGATATGATTGACGAATTAGGTAATAATTTCCTCATCAATGAAGCCGGTCAAATCATGCAGGAGCAAATTGACTTCAATCAAGGGAATGTTCAACTGCAACTTGAGCAAGCAGCCGAAGCGACACTTAACAACACAATGATGTTAAATCAAGTCTCATGGCGCTTATTCGAAGAAGAGGGCACGCGTAAATCTGAAATATTCCGACTTGAACAAGTGAGAGTATCAGACCAGGAGGCGCTAGCACGCTGGCAGCAGCAGGTTAAAACCGACTACGAGCAAACCTCATCGGCTGTTCTAAAAGTGCAAGAGTCATTATCAACACTTGAGGAGTCAACAGCGAAAGATATTTCACAGGTTAAAGCTGAGATTAAACAAGTTGATGACAAATTAGGACCGATGGATGCCCGTATTACGGATCAGTCAGAGGCGATTGCTAAAATCGATGAGACACAGACGAAGCATATTGAAATAGCAGAATCCCGATTTAGTGATAATGAAGCGTTAATTAATCAATTGGCACGCACAATTGCCAATGCTGAAAGCTCACTAGCAGAAATGGGGATGCAGCTAACAGCGGAATATGGCAACCAAGCGGTTGAGCAGTTAAAAATTCAATCCTCAATCACTCGACTAGATAAGACGGTTGCAAATAATCAGTTAACGTTTGCACAGTCTATTGAGCGGCTTAATTCCCAATACGGAGAGACTCAAGCAGCGATTGAGAAAATGGCGAAAACGGAGGTGGACTATCAAGGTAATGCTTCTTCTGTTATTTCGTTTAAAACTGCGGTGATGTACAACGGCCAATATTATGATGCCAAAATGCTAATAGGGGCTAGTGTTAAAAACGGACAAGTAGTTACTCAAATTGGTTTCAGCGCGGATACCTTCGGTATTTTTAATCCATCCAGCGGCAAGTTGGAGCCTGCATTTATGGTTGAGAACGGGCAGGTATTTATCAGTTCAGCATTTATCGGGAATGCCACTATCACAAGTGCAAAAATTGCGGATGTGCTCCAATCTACTAATTTCAGCGATGCCAATAAAATTGGATATCAGCTGAATATGCGTACAGGGGAGGAAAAAAAATACGGAAACGGTACGCAAGGCTATTGGATAGAAACCAGTGTACTCAAACAACTGTTCAGTCGTGATGGCAAGTTAAGAATACGAATGGGGATGTGGTAATGGGTATAGGTCTCGAAATATACGACTCAAAGGGTCGATTAATTATCAGCGAAAACACCATTATTCCCCGCTATTTGGGGAATTTTAAATTATCACTGGGGAAAAATGGCAGCTTAAATGTTCCTACGATTACCCTTGGTGGGAAGGTATTGTGTCATTTTTCAATCCGATGGCGCTTTATTCCGAATAATACTTTTGGTGTCAGTATGCCAAATTACCAGAAATATACATTGAATGGCTCGACTATTAATTACAACGTCGATTACCCCATATACAAATGGGAGAATGACGGAGCAGGTACAGGAGGCACACGGTTTTATGACAGCTTTACGCATCATGTGACGGTGTGGGCGATATGATTGGACTTGAAATATTTAATGGCAAAGGCGACCTGCAGCTAAGGGATGACCTTGAAACAATGTGTCTGCATAAAAAAATTGAAGGCTCTGAATGGGGGTTAGAAGAACGGATACTATTTCCCATTGTTGACACACTAAATGGCTCTTATCATGTTGCGCCTGTCTCCCAAGTCGATTACCCAAAGTCTGGTATAGGCCTTGAGATATTTGGCGCTGATGGAAAAATCAAATTCTCATCATTAGCGAAGTTTATCTCTTTTGCTGGGGAGTACAATGTAACGTGGGAAAATACGGGGACTGGCGAATTTAGGTTCAACGGTATTGCGGGCCATCGATACGGCTGGATACAACAAAGTGGGGATAGGTATCTTCACTACAAAAATATCAGGCAATATTTAGATCACTTTGATTATGAATATTACTATGAAGCGGATGTGTATTCCGAAGGGTATTCATACGTTAACGACAAGGATGGTTTAACGATTAAATATTACTATGAATTTGTTGCCCATATTGATAGTTACATAGACCCACCACCGACGAGGGAAGGGACAGGTCGGTTTCTTCAAGGGATTATCATTGATATCTCTATGCTAGATACTTAATTCAATCAGATTTCTAAATAAGCCGCTTAATTGCGGTTTTTTTACGTTCAAAATTCAAGGAAACACCATGATTTATGAAATTGGCACTATCTCAACAAAGGCTAACGACCCGAAAATCACAGGCAAAAACACGTTATGGAAAAACAGCGTGACGAAAGTCTCTGTGGGGCAAATTATTCTTATCCAGTCGGGCAATACGATATATCAAAACAGCATTCGCTCGGTGGAAAGCGATACACAAATGACGTTAAGTTTTCCCGTTCCAGTGGCGCTAACAGATGTGAAATACGTTATTTCAATCACGATGATTGGTTCAGTATCAGACGGCGTTAACAAAGCAACAGCGATGGTTACTGAAAGCTATCAACTGATGATCATATTGAACCGACTTATGACCGAATCCGGTGTGATTAAAGTGGTGTTACCTGATGGCACTGAAATGCAACTGAGAACGGAGAAAGAAAGGGATAGGCTGCTAGATGGAAAGTTTGATAAGGCGGGGGGCGTAATTATTTGCAGGGGTGACCCTGTCAAATTTAAACGCGAAAGTGCTCAATTTGGTGCGTTTATCAAATTTTTAGACTCAGATGACACAAACTTAGGTTATGTTGGTTTCGGTTCTTCACAAAATATCATATCACTATCAAATCAGAAAGAAGGCACATCACTTACACTAGGGAGTAATAAGTCACTGAAATTCAATGGCACAGATGTTATGTTAGCTGGTGATTATGGCCTGGGCGCTAGAACTGCACCAATCATCAAAGGCGCTGATTTTAAGCAAGATTTACTAAGTACTTTTTTCAGGCAAGGCGGTGGAAATAATGATGACACTAACACATTTAGTACTTGGGGGGTGGGTACTGCAATTCCATATGACTACAATAGAAATTATGGATTGTTTTTTAGCGGAGCAGGAAACCTTGTGCAGCATTATTCCAGCATAGCGGGAGTATTAAATAGATATAGTATTTACTCGACTGCAAACACAACAAAAGACTCAAACGGCAACTTAAAAGCAGCCTCCCCGGTAGTAAAACTCTTCTCTGATGACATTGAGTTAAACGACGAATCTGAAGGCGTTGAAATGGAGCATCTTGGTGTTGGCCATTACCTCATTAAAGGCGTTGTAGGCTTTAATGCAGATGGTGCATGGGGTATCAATAACGGCTTTGTCATTCCTCAAGACCATAACGGTAAAAACATGGTTCTCATTGATTACGAGGTGAGACCTGATGGTGATATTGAAGTTTTTGTTTTCCACCAACAGAACGCAGATATGCCGGAACGTTTCCAGAATAAGCGCATTAAGCACTTTGATGAAGAAGGCGTGCCTGTTTACTTCGAAAACTACGAACCTTGTGACGTACCTGAATCGCGCTGGATAGACATGCGTGTCGAAATGCCACCTAACTCACTCTACAATCAAAAGCAAGCTGAAGCTGAGAGACTCGCTAAGCTAGAAGCAGAGCGATTAGCGCAAGAAGAAGCTGAAATGGATTTAGAGATTTAGACTGATTTCTGGAATAGTATTTTGATTATGGTGGAGTGTAGTATGCTTTATTTTGGTTAAGGTGTGCTTTTTACTGAATTAATAAGATAAATCCCAATGCCATTTGTGTGAATCAAAGTGTAGTTTTAAAACTCATATTAACAACTTGAGTTATTATTACATGAGTTATAATAAAACTATATTATGCATTTTGGCTGTTTTTGCTTTTTCATCACAAGCGAATTCATTATGGACTTATGAAGGTAGTGGCGCACCTGAAAACTGGGGGAAATTGAGTGATGAATTTAAAGTTTGTGAAAGTGGATTTAATCAATCACCAATTAACATTGATAACGTTATTGATGGAAAATTAAAGCCATTAGCTATAAATATACATACGCACGCACAAAAAATCGTCAACAATGGGCACTCAATACAAATCAATGTTAATGATGACGATGATTTTTCTATTGATGGGGCAACTTATCAATTAAAGCAATTTCACTTTCATAGCCCAAGTGAAAATGAAATAAAAGGTAAACAATATCCATTGGAGCTGCATTTTGTTCATTCCAAAGATGATGGAGGAGTTGCAGTACTAGCAATCATGTTAGAGGAAGGTGACGCTAACCCAGCTATAGAGCAAGTATTGAGTAATATACCAAAAGAAAAAAATCAGGAAAAAGAGTTAGGTAAAAGTATCGACTTAACAGCACTTTATCCAGATGATAAAAGCTATTACCGTTTTAGTGGTTCTTTAACCACTCCGCCGTGTACTGAAGGTGTAGTATGGTTAGTCATGAAGCAGCCTATAAATGCATCAAGAGAACAAATAAAGAAATTTCAACAAGCTCTGGAGCATTCAAATAATCGGCCAATCCAACCTTTACATGGTAGGTTGATTGTGAATTGATATAAGCTTTAATATAATGCGCCAGCTCGAGTAGTTGGCGCACTTAAATCACTTATCAAAATATTCCACTTTGGCTTATTGGGTTTCAGGAAGCCAATCACCATCGTTAAATATCTCTTCCAGCGTTTATTCAATATACGTTTTCTTCTCATTCTTCCCAAGACCGTCGATAGACACGTTATCTTGAGTACTCGAGTTTATATCGATATTTAGATCGGGGTATTAACGCAAGAAGAAGCTAAACGTGCAGCAGAGCAAGCGGAAAGGGCGGAGCAGGAAGCTGCAGAACGTAAACAGTATGGCCTTGGCGAAAATGATGTATTGTTGTAATAATGCACGGATATGCGTAGAAAAGAGATGAATAAATCGCAAGGCCAATTTGTTTTGGCCTATTCTTTATATTTTTCTATTAGAGTTGATTCTTCAACGGACAATATATCTGCGATAATCATCAAGTCGTCTACATAGACAGATATTTCGCCATTTTCACACTTTATATAGTCGACCTCGGAAATAGTGAGATTTTTTGCAATTTCCGATGTTGATATGCTTTGAGATAAACGTAAGTGCTTAATAAATTCACCGAGAGTTTTGTTCGACATTTTTTCTATCTTTAGCTTTTTTTAATGACAGATGAAGATATATTTCAATAAATCTTATCACTTTTTGAATCTTTTGTTCATCAGCGAGTTGCCAATTCTGGTTAAGCATAAACTCGTTAATTGAAATGCCTTTGCAATCTACTTCAGTTCTATAAAAAACGTAAATCTTTGACTGCTCCGTGTGAGATGGCTCTCTATTTTCGTTGATACAGTTTAGTGCAAGTAAAAGTAGTTGATTTTTGTTCATGTAACCTCCGATTATGAGGTCGTATGATATGTGAGCCACAGGTAGGATTATATCAAGATCAGTCGGAAAAATATAAATCTTGCTTACTAGTATGATGTAGAGGCATGTAAAAATAGGGCTTTACATACGCATAAAATGATCAAATAATACTGTTTATGTATACAGTATTATTGGTGTCGTATGAAACTAAGATTAATTGAAACAGATGATTTACTAGCAAGCTTCCCTCTCTTTCTTGACCGAGTGCCAGCAGGTTTTCCATCACCCGCTGCGGACTATGTTGAAGACCGCATAAATTTAAATAGCGCCCTCATTAAGCACCCTGAAAGCACATACATGCTCAGGGTCGAAGGCAATTCAATGATTGATGCAAATATCAATGATGGTGATGTTGTTATTGTTGACAGCGCGGTCACAGCAAAAGAGGGGGATATCGTTATAGCTAGCTTCGAGGGCGAATTTACGGTTAAGAAACTACACCTCAACCCACCTATGTTACTTCCAATGAATCCCGCTTATTCACCAATCATTATCAACGATGAGCAGGATTTTCAAATATTTGGTGTTGTTACCTACATTATTCATCGGGCTCAATAATGTTTGCGCTTGTTGATGTAAATAGTTTTTATGCAAGTTGTGAGAAAGTCTTTAGGCCAGATCTGGCAGGGAAGCCAGTAATTGTTTTAAGTAATAATGATGGCTGCGTGATTGCACGTTCATCAGAAGCGAAAAAACTTGGCGTAAAGATGGGGGAACTGTATTACGAGCGGCACAGTTTTTATAGACAAAACAACATCAATATATTTAGTTCTAACTACGTACTTTATGCGGATATGAGTAATAGGGTCATGTCACTATTGTCAACATTTGCACCCCGCCTAGAAATCTATTCAATCGATGAGGCCTTTCTTGATTTTGCAGGTATGAATAGTACCTTTAATCTTGAGGAATACGGCCGTGAAATTCAATCAACTATCCTTCAAAATACTCACCTCCCTGTAGGCATCGGTATTGCTCCTACAAAAACTTTAGCGAAATTAGCCAACCATGCAGCAAAAACATGGAAAAAAACAGGTGGTGTCGTCGAGCTCTCCAGCGAGCAACGGCAGCGAAAATTATTATCTCTTATTCCAATCGAAGAGGTGTGGGGTATTGGCCGTAGAATATCGGCAAAATTAAGGATCATGGGTGTAAATACTGCTTTGGATTTAGCGAATGCACCGGTAGCAACTATCCGTAAAACGTTTGGGGTTACATTAGAAAGGACATTGAGAGAACTCAATGGTGAGCCATGTATTGAGCTTGAAGAAGTTCGAAAAATTAAGCAGCAAATACTGTGCTCTCGTTCATTTGGCCAGAAAGTTTTAGATATAGAAATAATGCGTAAGGCGGTGTGTGATTATGCGGAACGTGCAGCAGAAAAATTAAGGGAAGAGAAGCAACGTTGCAAAATTATCGGATTATTTATTCAAACTAGCCGTCACGCATCAGGTGAAGATTACGCAAATAGCATTAATATAAAACTCGAATACCCCAGCAGTGACACCAGAGATATTATCAATGCAGCAATGCGTGGGTTAAATACTATTTGGCGTGACGGTTACCGGTATTATAAAGCAGGCATCATACTATCTGATTTTACTGATTCAGATATTGCTCAGCTTGATATGTTTTCAACACAAAAGCCATTTCGTAATAGCGATGAGTTAATGAAAACATTAGACGCGATTAATAAGAGCGGGCAGGGTAAAGTTTGGTTTGCAAGTAAGGGCGGTGATAGTGGATACAAAATGAAAAGAGAAATGTTATCGCCTGCTTACACGACAAATTTTGATGAATTGCCGGCGGTTAAAAGCTAGGAAATTGACTGGGCGTTTAAATGTATTGAAGAATAAATAAAAAGGGCAGCGAGCTTTGCTTGGTTGTTTGATTTGACCTGACACAGTAGTGACATAGAGAAAACCGAATGTAATTGTCTGCTCTATACCATCAAAAGCAGACATTGTTAACATACAGAAACAGTAGGCAAATACACAATTTAAAGTACAGTCTCTAAGAAAAAGCCCTTTTCAGATCTTAGTTTTTACACTTAACCACGTTTTGTCATCTCATTAGCTAACTGTAAAGACCAATTAAGTTGGTTCTTCGCTTCTAATATGAAGAGTAGCGCTCTTGCGCATAGCATCTGGGCAGACTCATAGGCATGAATATTACCAACTGAAGTGAAAACTAAGTGGCTTTCAGGTGTATAGTAATGGTAGATACTGGTTTGTGAAGGATGAACATATTCGCTAAGTAAGTCATACGTTATTTCAAAATCGCTTTCCTTCTGATTAGTCTGTTTCATCTCATCTTCATAGAGATTACGCAATGCGTTCATCACATGTTGACTGACAGCAAGTAGATTTTTAAAACGATACTTGGCCTCTTCAGTAAACATGTAGTCGTTTGGGTCAAATACTCCGTTCTGAATTTTTTCTTGTTCTGACTTTTTAAACCGGGAACTGTTTATAAAGCTTAGAATGACATCAATAGCTTGATCTACACTTTCATGTCCGCTTTGGTTATTCAAGATCTTCTCCACTTTCTTGTTTAAAAGTCGTGAGAAAGCATGTGTTTCAATCATTCCTCGGCTAATGATACAGGCGGTCTGGTATCGTTCGTTTTCAAGGAGGTGAAGCGCATCATCAAAGATGTCTATCTGCCTGTTCATGAGTAAATTGGCATAATTAGTCAGATATAGTCCACGAGCAGGATTATTCATTTTAGCGATAGTTACGCCGTTAATCTTGCTCAGGGTAGCTCTGGCAGCTTTTGCCTTATTCAAGCTCTGCTCTATAAGTTCTTTACGCATGTTGTGCATCCTTACGGGAGTATATGTCCCAACTAGTAATCATTTCGTCTTTGTCAGCTTCCGGAACTGTTATGTTGATAGCCAAGTATCACTCAAACCAGTCCCATAAGTTTTGCTAAAGAGTAGTTTAGTACCAAAAGCGTAGGTTGTCTCTTTAAGCAATATTGAGGCTGTATTTATGTTATCTGAGTACATAGGTAGAGGGGCATACTAGTACGGGAAAGCATGTATCAATCCGCGCTTGCGCAGGCTGAACTGCGTTGCTTAGAAATGCCTATAAAAACCTAAAGATAGCGGCTCGTTGCCTGATCACAATTCTCTATCTATCAATCTAGCACCGTGGGTAGTCAGTTTTTCGCTCAAACCAGACTGTCGAGTTTAGCTGCCTAATATAGAGTAAAGAGAGTTTGAGCAATTAGAAAAGACGGTTACTGTGATGAGGTTAACCTTAGTTATATTCAGCTTAAAATTTATAAACAGAAAACATTAATTGGTTGGTTTATCTTCTCTATAAAAAACTAAGTGGAAGGATAGGATTTAAGCGTGTTAAAATTGATTGATTTATATTCAATTATTGAGAAATAGCAGTTATCAAAACTAAATTAATCATTTATGTTATCAATGACTTAAAAGCTTCTGTTTTTACCATGAGAAAGATAAAATATTAATAATAATGTTATAAATATCAGATGATTGTGATTAATGCAGCTATATAC
>NZ_JAMPNG010000026.1:0-42112 GCF_028479245.1 Providencia sp. PROV223 | reverse complement strand
GCCGCCGAAGATGCGAGAATTGCAGAGGAAGAAGCTGAAGCTGAGCGCTTACGTTTAGAAGAAGAAAAAAATAATTTACCAACAGAGCAAGAAAAACCTAAAAAAGAAGGTTTCTTTGCTAGGCTAAAGAAAGGGTTATTAAAAACTCGCCAGAATTTAGGTTCAGGTTTTTTTGGGCTGTTTTCAGGTAAAAAAATTGATGATGACTTATTTGAAGAGCTTGAAGAGCAGCTATTGATTGCTGATGTCGGGGTTGATACCACTCGCAAAATCATTGATAACTTAACGGCACATGCGAGCCGTAAAGAGCTCAAGGATGCAGAAGTGTTATATGGCAAATTGCGTGAGGAAATGTCTGATATTTTAGCGAAAGTGGATAAACCACTCGTGATTGAAGACAAAAAACCCTATGTTATTCTTATGGTTGGTGTTAACGGGGTCGGGAAAACGACAACAATTGGTAAATTAGCACGTCAATATCAGTCGGAAGGGAAAAGCGTCATGTTAGCCGCGGGGGATACTTTCCGTGCAGCAGCCGTTGAGCAACTTCAAGTATGGGGAGAGCGCAATAAGATCCCTGTGGTCGCTCAACATACTGGCGCAGATCCTGCATCGGTTATTTTTGATGCGATTCAATCAGCGCAGGCGAAAGGGGTTGATGTTTTAATTGCAGATACCGCTGGGCGCTTACAAAATAAATCGCACTTGATGGAAGAGTTGAAAAAAATTGTCCGGGTGATGAAAAAACTCGATGAAAATGCTCCCCATGAAATTATGTTAACGCTAGATGCAAGTACTGGACAAAATGCGGTAAGTCAGGCAAAACTTTTTGATGATGCGGTCGGTTTAACAGGTATAACATTGACTAAGCTCGATGGCACAGCAAAAGGTGGCGTAATTTTCTCTATTGCCGACCAATTTGGTATTCCAATTCGTTATATTGGTATTGGTGAGGGTATTGAAGATTTACGTCCATTTAAAGCAGATGACTTTATCGAGGCTCTATTTGCCCGAGAGGAATAATTTTCGATGATTCGCTTTGAACACGTTAGTAAAGCTTATCGCGGTGGCCGCCAAGCACTCCAAGGGGTTGATTTTCATCTTCAACCTGGAGAAATGGCATTTCTAACAGGCCACTCAGGCGCAGGTAAAAGTACATTACTTAAACTGATTTGTGGAATTGAACGCCCAAGTGCGGGTCATATTTTATTCAATGGTCATGATATCAGTCGCTTGAAAAATCGAGAGATCCCGTTTCTGCGCCGGCAGATCGGGATGATTTTTCAAGATCACCACCTGTTATTTGATCGAACGGTATATGACAATGTCTCAATGCCGCTAATCATTTCTGGTGCTAGTACCGAGGATATTCGTCGGCGAGTTTCCGCTGCATTGGATAAAGTTGGGTTATTGGACAAAGCGAAAAACTTCCCAATTCAGTTATCTGGTGGGGAGCAACAACGTGTCGGTATTGCCCGAGCGGTGGTGAATAAGCCAACGATGTTATTAGCGGATGAACCAACAGGTAACCTTGATGGTGAATTGTCTGAAGGAATCATGCGTTTATTCGAAGAATTCAATCGTGTAGGGGTGACCGTTTTAATGGCGACCCATGATATTGCATTGATTGAGCGTCGTAACTGCCGTGTTCTTACATTGAGTGAAGGTCGTATGCTTGGAGGTCAACATGGCTAAGAATGTCCGTAAAAGCAAACCGGAACGAGCCAAGCAATCGAAAAGTAAAGCATTAAAAGGCGGTTGGAAAGAGCAGTGGCGTTACTCGTGGTTGAATGCGCTCGCTGACATGCTAAGACAGCCTTTGGCCACCTTTTTGACTATCATGGTTATTGCGATTTCACTCACATTACCGAGCCTTTGTTATATTGTGTGGAAAAACGTTTCGCAAGCCGCGGAGCAATGGTATCCAACACCACAACTCACTGTTTATCTTGATAAATCTCTTGATGAACAAGGTGGGCAAAATGTAGTAACACAACTGCAGGCTCTTGATGGGGTTGACCATGTGAATTACCTTTCACGTGACCAAGCCATGAGTGAGTTTCGCAGTTGGTCCGGTTTTAGTACTGCACTCGATATGCTAGAGGAAAACCCACTGCCTGCAGTCGCAATAATTACGCCTAAAATTGATTTTGAAGGTTCTAATGTATTAACAACACTGCGTGATAGAGTCAGCCAAGTCGATGGCATTGAAGAAGTTCGCATGGATGATAGCTGGTTTGCGCGGTTAGCTGCACTAACGGGTTTGGTTGGGAAAGTCGCTTCTGTCATTGGGGTTTTAATGATTGTGTCACTATTCCTTGTGATAGGTAATAGCGTACGGCTCAATATTTTTGCTCGCCGCGATACGATTAATGTGATGAAGTTAATTGGTGCTACTGATGGGTTTATCATGAGGCCATTTTTAAATGGTGGCCTTGTATTGGGTGCATTAGGTGCCATTATTTCCCTAATTATGACCTTTCTACTTGTTTGGCAGTTAGCGGACGGTGTGGCAAAAGTAGCCAGTGTATTTGGTACGCAATTTCAGATTGAAGGATTGTTATGGGAAGAGTCTTTATTGATTCTACTGTTATCCGCTATGGTTGGTTGGATAGCGGCATGGTTGGCAACACTTCAACATTTACGACACTTTACACCTGAGTAATATGTTGTTTTTTCATCATTTTTATTCAAGAGTCATGATTTGATTATATCATGACTCTTTGATTCTATTGCAAATTTTCGTTAAAAATGAACTTAGTCTGAATTGTTTTGTCCTACATTGACCTACTGTTAACAAATTTTGTATATAATTTATTTAACGCGGTTAAACTGGTAGACTAAAAATGTTTACCTCATGGCTAACCAATGCGGTTATCAATACAAACTAATCTGTTTCCTATTATTTTATTGAGGATCTGAATGACCAAAGACATGCAATCATTAGCTCTTGTTCCACAAGGAAGTATTGAAGCCTATGTTCGGGCTGCTAATGCTTACCCGATGCTCACCGCTGAGGAAGAAAAGGAACTTGCTGAACGGCTGCATTACCATGGTGATCTGGATGCTGCAAAGCAACTGATCTTATCGCACTTGCGCTTTGTTATTCATGTTGCTCGTAGTTATGCAGGGTATGGTTTACCACAAGCTGACTTAATTCAGGAAGGTAATATCGGCCTGATGAAAGCGGTGCGTCGTTTCAATCCTGAGGTTGGCGTTCGTCTTGTTTCCTTTGCGGTTCACTGGATCAAAGCTGAAATTCATGAATATGTTTTACGTAACTGGCGTATTGTCAAAGTCGCGACAACAAAATCGCAACGTAAGCTATTCTTTAACTTAAGAAAGAATAAAAAGCGTCTTGGTTGGTTTAACCAGGACGAAGTTGATATGGTTGCCCA
Organism: Providencia sp. PROV223; assembly: GCF_028479245.1. Taxonomy (NCBI): domain Bacteria; kingdom Pseudomonadati; phylum Pseudomonadota; class Gammaproteobacteria; order Enterobacterales; family Morganellaceae; genus Providencia; species Providencia sp. PROV223. Next base: position 38,714 of record NZ_JAMPNG010000026.1, on the reverse strand, counting down.
AGAGTTAGGGGTAAGTACTAAAGATGTGCGTGAAATGGAATCACGTATGGCTGCACAAGATATGGCATTTGATATGTCAGATGACGATGACAGCAGTGATTTTGGTGGCCCTGTAGCCCCAGTCTTATACTTACAAGACAAAGCATCAGACTTTGCCGGTTCAATTGAAGATGATAACTGGGAAAGCCATGCAACTGACCGCTTAGCAGATGCGTTGGATTCTTTGGACGAGCGCAGTCAGGATATCATCCGAGCTCGTTGGTTAGACGATGACAACAAAACGACGTTGCAAGAACTCGCTGATAAATACGGTGTTTCTGCAGAGCGTGTTCGTCAGCTTGAAAAGAACGCAATGAAGAAGTTACGTTTGGCGATGGAAGAAGACGAAGATAGCGAAATGTAATTTATGACTGGCCAATTCGTTGTTCACTAAAATTATCTGCATTTATTACCCGTTAAGAGGTGGATAAATGCAGATAATCATTTCTACTTTTACATTTTTTATTGTTCAATTAATCACCGTATAACTCTAGCGGTAAGCCATCGGGATCTGTGAAAAATGTAAAACGCTTTTGGGTATAGGGGTCGATGCGTATGGCCTCACAAGCCACACCTTGTTCAGTTAAATAAGTGACCCATTTATCTAAATCATCAACACTGAAGGCTAAATGGCGCAGCCCCGTGGCTTCAGGATAACTCAACCTTGCTGGCGGATTAACAAAACTGAATAATTCAATTTGGTAATGTTCACCAAAGGCTAAATCCGCTTTCCATGAATTATTTTCTGGGCGGAAATGTTCTTCAAGTAGATTTAACCCCAAAATACGGCAATAAAAATCCTTACTGACCTCAAAATTGGATGCAATAATAGCAACATGATGAATTTTATTTAACTTCATGCTGTTTTTCCCCATATATCAGGTTGTGCGGTGGTATTGAAGCCATTAGCAGCCAAGAATAGCCGCACCGCTTCTTTTTCTTGTAGGGCTACCCCGCTAATATCAAATTTCCATAGTGTAATGTCAGGAATAGCTTGGCAAATTTCTTCTAATAAATATGAGCCAACACCGCGTCGGCGAGTGACCTCTCGTACGCAAAAATCCTGCAAAGTGGCAGTGTTATGATCCACCGTAATTTTTGCAGCTCCAAGAAGGCGTTCATTAAAACGGGCGGCATAGAATAGGTCACCTGCTTTGCACATTTTGGCTAGTTCAAAAGGACTCTGGTCAGGCCAGATTTTATGTAAGTCCAGATATTGTTGCTCAGTAGGATTGACCAGCGGGATAATAGTAAGTCTCATGATATTTTGTTTGTTTCCCTGTAAGAGTTGCAGTCACTCATCCTGCCAGAGTGATCTACAACCGATTTTTTGATTTTAGAGAGAAAAATTTGGTGATACTGAATTTTCCGAATTTCACTCGGATTAATTTAAATTTAACCCGAATATAACACTAGTATTTACAAAAAACCTACTTTAACACATCAGTTTTTTATTCTGCTTCTAATGTAAAAACCTGCTATATACATTTGCTATTTAGCATAATTATCTTGTTTAATGTTATGAAATATATAGCCTTATTCGCTGTATTTTGAAATCTCAGGCATTGTACCTGTCAACTATAATAATCTACTACAAATCAAACACAAACACTCAGAACCACGAAGACGGGGACGATAAAATGAAGAATATGAATAAAGCATTATTAGCGGGCTGTATTGCGATGGCATTCAGTTCAGCAGGATGGGCAAAGGAAATTAAAATAGCGGTTGTTGGCGCGATGTCAGGGCCTGTAGCTCAATATGGTGATATGGAATTTACAGGGGCACGCCAAGCGATCGCAGATATTAATGCTAAAGGTGGCATTAATGGAAACACATTAGTGGCAGTAGAATATGACGATGCCTGTGACCCGAAACAAGCGGTTGCGGTGGCAAATAAAGTGATTAACGATGGTATCCGCCATGTTATTGGGCATTTATGTTCCTCTTCAACACAGCCGGCATCCGATATTTATGAGGATGAAGGTGTCATTATGATCACCCCAGCTGCAACTAATGCGGATTTAACCACACGTGGTTATCAAATGGTTCTGCGTACAACCGGTTTGGATTCGGACCAAGGACCCACTGCAGCTAAGTTTATTATGGAAGATATCAAACCAACTCGTATTGCTGTTGTGCATGACAAACAACAATATGGGGAAGGTTTAGCCCGTTCTGTACGTGAAAGCCTCAATAAAGCTGGCGTTAAAGAAGTGATGTTTGAAGGGGTAACGGCGGGTGACAAAGACTTTTCCGCTTTAGTGGCAAAATTGAAGAAAGAGAATGTTGATTTTGTTTACTTTGGGGGATATTACCCAGAGATGGGGCAAATTTTACGCCAAGCGAAGCAAGCTGGCTTGAATATTCGCTTTATGGGGCCTGAAGGCGTCGGTAACTCTTCATTATCAAATATTGCAGGTGATGCCTCTGAGGGCATGTTGGTAACTTTACCAAAACGTTACGACCAAGTTGCGACTAACCAACCAATTGTTGATGCCATCAAAGCGAAGAAAGAAGACCCAACAGGGCCATTTGTTTGGACAACTTATGCTGCTATCCAAGGTTTAACGACGGCAATGGAGCGTACTGGCAGTATTGAGCCTGAAGATTTAGTGAAAGACCTGAAAGCAAATCCGGTCGAAACTGTCATGGGAACATTAAGCTGGCAGCCAAACGGTGACCTGAAAGGGTTTGAGTTTGGTGTATTTGAGTGGCACAAAGATGGTACTTCCACCTCTGTAAAATAGTACTCAGCAGTGTTCCAGCATAGTGAATAAGAACCGGAAGTAAGTCACTTGCTTCCGGCTTCTGTTCTCTATAGAGGACAAGTAGTTCGAAAGGATAGTCTTATGTCAGATCAAATTCTGTATTTTATTCAGCAACTTCTGAATGGTTTAACCCTCGGTAGCACTTATGCACTGATAGCTATCGGCTATACGATGGTGTATGGCATCATTGGGATGATTAACTTCGCCCACGGCGAAGTGTACATGATTGGTAGCTATGTCTCTTTTATTGTGATCGCAGGCTTAATGATGTTTGGGATTGATATCGGTTGGATCCTTGTTGCTGCGGCCTTCATTGCGGCAATTGTGGTCTCTAGTGCCTATGGTTGGAGTATTGAACGGGTTGCTTATCGGCCGGTCCGTCATTCTAAGCGATTGATTGCATTGATCTCTGCGATCGGAATGTCTATTTTCCTGCAAAACTATGTCAGTTTGTCACAAGGTTCGCGTGATTTAGCCCTACCCAGTTTGATTACAGGGCAATGGGTTCTCGGTGAAAGCGATGGTTTTGAAGCCACGGTGACTAAGATGCAATTGACCATCTGGGTGGTTACCGTGCTTGCGATGTTAGCTTTGACGCTATTTATTCGCTATTCAAAAATGGGAAGAGCCTGCCGAGCTTGTGCAGAAGATCTTAAAATGGCCAGTTTATTAGGCATTAATACCGATCGCGTCATTTCATTAACTTTCGTTATTGGTGCCGCAATGGCGGCTGTAGCGGGTGTGCTATTGGGGCAATTTTATGGTGTGATTAACCCCTATATTGGTTTTATGGCAGGAATGAAAGCATTTACTGCGGCGGTATTAGGGGGAATTGGGAGTATTCCCGGCGCCATGTTAGGTGGTTTAATCTTAGGTGTTGCAGAAGCGATGACCTCTGCATATTTAAGTACAGAATATAAAGATGTTGTGTCATTTGGTTTATTGATTGGTGTGTTGTTAATCATGCCAACCGGCATTCTGGGACGCCCGGAGGTCGAAAAAGTATGAGAAAAGAAAATTGGATTAATGCCATTGTGGCTTCAGTGACTTTTTTCGTATTGGCTCTGTTCATGATGGGGTTGCAGCTCACTCTTGATGGCACAAAACTGGTTGTTACGGTTGGGGATTCTGTACGTTGGAACTGGATCATTGCGGGTATTATTGTCATCTTTGTTTACCAGTTGGTTCGTCCGACATTAAATAAAGTATGGCAAGGAGTTCCTAAAAAGGCGTGGGCGATCCCTGATTTTGATGGTTCGACAGCCAAGCAAAAGATTCTTGCAGCTGTAATTATTATTGCCGCAATTATTTGGCCGTTTATTGTTTCTCGCGGAAGCGTGGATATTGCCACCCTGACATTAATTTATGTGATGTTAGGCTTAGGGTTAAATGTGGTTGTTGGGTTATCTGGGTTACTGGTTCTTGGGTATGCCGGCTTTTATGCCATTGGTGCTTATACTTTTGGTTTATTAAATCATTACTATGGTTTTGGTTTCTGGGAAAGTTTACCGATTGCAGGGTTAACCGCTGCGTTAGCCGGTTTTTTATTGGGATTCCCTGTTCTAAGGTTGCGGGGGGACTATCTTGCAATAGTGACGCTCGGCTTTGGGGAAATTGTTCGTATTTTATTACTGAATAATACCGAAATCACTGGCGGGCCAAATGGGATCAGTCAATTACCGAAACCGACTTTCTTTGGTTTGGAATTTAGCCGTACCGCTAAAGATGGCTGGGATACCTTCCATAACTTTTTTGGCTTAGATTACAGCCCTGGTGACCGTATTATTTTCCTGTATTTTGTCGCCTTGTTATTAGTAGTCTTAACTTTATTTGTTATCAATCGCTTACTGCGTATGCCATTAGGTCGTGCATGGGAAGCATTACGCGAAGATGAAATTGCCTGTCGCTCATTAGGGCTAAGCCCAACTCGAATAAAATTAACCGCATTTACTATTAGTGCGGCCTTTGCGGGATTTGCAGGGACGTTATTTGCCGCACGACAAGGCTTTATCAGCCCAGAATCTTTTACCTTTGTGGAGTCGGCATTTGTGTTAGCCATCGTCGTTTTAGGGGGAATGGGCTCACAAACTTCCGTGATTTTAGCCGCAATTATCTTAGTCGTATCACGGGAAATGATGCGTGACCTTAACCAATACAGCATGCTGTTATTAGGGGCATTGATGGTGCTGATGATGATCTGGCGACCACAAGGCCTATTACCGATGAAACGTCGTCAAATGCAGGTGAAAAAAGTCCCTGAAGGGGAGGGCGTATGAGCCATATAACAACGCCTTTGCTACAAGTTAATGGCTTAACAATGCGTTTTGGTGGGTTACTTGCCGTCAACAATGTTGAGTTAACCATTAATCAAGGGGAAATAGTTTCACTGATTGGCCCGAATGGGGCGGGTAAAACCACCATTTTTAACTGTTTAACGGGGTTTTATAAGCCGACCAGCGGCACGATTTTATATCGTGAAAAACACCTTGAAGGGCTGACAGGGCAGTCTATTGCTCGCCTTGGTGTCATCCGAACATTTCAGCATGTGCGGTTATTTAAAGAAATGACGGTGATTGAAAATTTACTTGTGGCGCAACATCAACATTTAAAAAGTGGCATTTTTTCTGGGCTATTGAAAACCCCTGCGTTTCGTCGGGCAGAAGCTGAAGCGCTTGATAATGCGGTAAAATGGCTTGAGCGTGTTGATTTACTCCCCTTTGCCAATCGACAAGCGGGTAATTTAGCCTATGGGCAGCAGCGTCGGTTAGAAATTGCTCGCTGTATGGTCACTCGCCCTGAAATATTAATGTTAGATGAACCAGCAGCAGGTCTTAACCCTAAAGAAACCAATGATTTGGATGACTTGATTGCTGAGTTACGAGCTCATCATAATGTTTCAATTCTCTTAATTGAACATGATATGAAATTAGTCATGGGAATTTCAGATCGCATTTATGTCGTGAATCAAGGAACGCCATTAGCGAATGGGACACCGAGTGAGATCCGTCAACATCCTGATGTGATAAAAGCCTATTTGGGGGAAGCTTACTGATGCTAGAGTTTAAAAAAGTTTCTACCCATTATGGAAAAATTCAAGCACTACATGAAATTAGTTTGAATATCCAAAAAGGTGAAATTGTGACCTTAATTGGAGCAAATGGTGCAGGGAAAACCACCTTGCTCAGTACGCTTTGTGGCGATCCACGTGCATCGGAAGGCCAAGTCATCTACCGAGGCGTGGATATCACCCAATTGCCCACTTCGAAAATTATGCGTGAAGACATTGCATTAGTACCCGAAGGGAGGCGTGTATTTTCTCGTATGACAGTGGAAGAAAATCTCGCAATGGGGGGCTTTTTTGCCGATCGCCAACAGTACCAAGAACGTATTGAGCGAGTTTATAAGCTATTTCCAAGGCTGTATGAGCGTCGAAGCCAGCGTTCAGGAACGATGTCTGGCGGTGAGCAACAAATGCTAGCGATAGGCCGTGCTTTAATGAGCCAGCCAGAGTTACTCTTACTTGATGAGCCATCCTTAGGCCTTGCTCCCATTATCATTATGCAAATTTTTGATACGATTCAGCAGCTACGCGAAGAAGGAATGACAATTTTCCTTGTCGAACAAAACGCCAACCAAGCGTTGAAACTCGCAGACCGTGGTTATGTGTTGGAAAATGGGCATATTGTGTTGGAAGATAGTGGCAAAGCGTTGCTAGCGAATGAGGCAGTACGAAGCGCCTATCTAGGCGGCTAAAATTTTCGTCATCCTTCACGCTGTGGCGTTGTTGGCTTCACTCGGCTGTTTGGGTCACATACTTAATGTATGCTCCTAATTTTCGTCATCCTTCACGCTGTGGCGTTGTTGGCTTCACTCGGCTGTTTGGGTCACATACTTAATGTATGCTCCTAATTTTCGTCATCCTTCACGCTGTGGCGTTGTTGGCTTCACTCGGCTACTTGGGTCACATACTTATGTATGCTCCCCAAGCTATCCTCATTTTGCCGCCTAGCCACAACGCGAATGATTTAGAAAATTAAATCATCATTCACTTTTTCTGATTGCTCGGGTTATCTGTTGATGCAGGTAACCCGTTATTGTTTCTGGTGTACACCATTTTGAGCGGTACGCATGGGTTTTCTTGCTATACATAGTTGCAACGTTCTGTGAAGTGACTCGCAATTTCGCTATTTACTTGTTTCTATGCATAAAAACAAATGTATATACAACTTTTTCTCTAGAAACATACAGCTACTTGTTGTTGTATAACTTCTCTTGTGTTCCAACCTTCACACTTCCTACAAAATTTCAAATTTAAATGTATATACTTTGTGAAGTAAATGTATATATATTTGAGTCATAGATAAACACCCTAAATGAATGGATAGTCTCGAGTAAGTTGATAGAAAATTAATTTATTGATTTTTAATTAAATAATTAATTTTAGAACACAGGTGCATCGTCACTAACTGGGTATCTCGCAGATTATTATAAATAAAATTGTTAATTTAAAGTTAATTAAAAATGGATGATAGGGGATACAACCATGTTAAATTGTACTGACTCAACTCGAGTGATCCGCGCACCACGTGGCAGTGAGAAAACCTGTAAGAGCTGGCTGACAGAAGCGGTATATCGCATGATCCAAAATAATTTAGACTCTGATGTTGCTGAGCACCCTCAAAGCTTAGTGGTCTATGGCGGTATCGGTCGAGCGGCACGTGATTGGGAATGCTATGACAAAATTTTAGATGTACTGACCACACTGGAAGATGACCAAACATTACTCGTGCAGTCAGGTAAACCCGTCGGAGTGTTCCCTACCCATCCAGATGCGCCCCGCGTATTGATCGCAAACTCAAATATTGTTCCTCACTGGGCGAATTGGGATCACTTTAATGAGTTAGATCGTAAAGGCCTAATGATGTATGGCCAAATGACGGCTGGTTCTTGGATCTACATTGGTTCTCAGGGGATCGTCCAAGGCACCTATGAAACGTTCGTTTCACTGGCCAAACAACACTTTAATGGTAACGCAGCAGGGCGTTGGATCTTAACGGGCGGTTTAGGTGGAATGGGCGGAGCACAGCCATTAGCAGCAACCATGGCGGGCTTTAGCATGATAGCGGTGGAATGTGATGAAAGCCGTATCGATTTTCGTTTAAGAACTCGTTATGTGGACAAAAAAGCGACGACATTAGATGAAGCACTGCAATATATCGAGGAAGCCAAAGCAAATGGCCAGCCAGTTTCTGTTGGGCTATTAGGTAATGCGGCTGATGTTTACAGTGAATTGGTGAAACGCAATATCACTCCTGATTCCGTCACTGACCAAACTAGCGCCCATGACCCTGTACACGGCTACTTACCACAGGGTTGGACACTCGACCAATGGCGTGAAAAACAACAAACCGCACCTGCTGAAGTGACCAAAGCAGCGAAAAAAAGCATGGCAGTCCAAGTGGATGCGATGTTAACGATGCAAAAGCGTGGCTCAGCGGCTTTTGACTACGGCAATAATATTCGCCAAATGGCAAAAGATGAAGGCATTAGTAATGCCTTTGATTTTCCAGGCTTTGTTCCTGCTTATATTCGCCCTCTATTTTGTGAAGGTATTGGTCCATTCCGTTGGGTCGCGTTATCAGGTGACCCTGAAGATATCTATAAAACAGACCAAAAAGTAAAAGAATTATTACCAGATGACAAGCACTTACATAATTGGCTCGATATGGCACGTGAGCGTATCGCATTCCAAGGGCTTCCTGCACGTATTTGTTGGGTTGGTTTAAAAGACAGAGAAAGATTAGGCCGTGCTTTCAACGAAATGGTGAAAAGTGGTGAGTTAAAGGGCCCAATCGTGATCGGCCGTGATCACTTAGATTCAGGCTCTGTGGCTAGCCCTCACCGTGAAACGGAATCTATGAAAGATGGCTCTGATGCGGTATCAGACTGGCCTTTATTGAACGCACTATTAAATACCGCAGGTGGCGCAACATGGGTCAGTTTACATCACGGTGGTGGTGTTGGTATGGGCTTTTCACAACATTCAGGCGTCGTCATTGTGTGTGATGGAACGGACGCCGCTGATAAGCGTTTAGCTCGTGTTTTACATAATGACCCTGCAACGGGCGTTATGCGCCATGCAGATGCAGGTTATGACATCGCCATTAACTGTGCGAAAGAGCAAGGCTTGAACTTGCCGATGGTGAAGTAATGTCCTTTGCCAGCTGAAGTTGAGCTGGCATCTTTCTGGAATAAAAGGAATTCAGTATGAATGCTGCGTTGACTCAGAAAAGACAAGGGCCACTGGCGGGGATCAAAGTGATCGATTTAAGCCGAGTGTTAGCTGGCCCTTATTGCACAGGTATGATGGCCGATCTTGGTGCTGAAGTGATCAAAATTGAAGTGCCTAACCACGGTGATGACAGCCGCCATTTAGGGCCATTCATTGATGGGGAAAGTGTTTATTACGGTTTAATTAACCGAGGTAAACGCAGTATTGAATTGGATCTTAAAGCGGATGAAGACCGAGCGATTTTATTCCAGCTAGTCAAAGAAAGTGATGTGGTGGTTGAAAACTTTCGCCCTGGTGTGACTCAACGACTCGGTATCGATTTTGAGAGCCTAAAGCAGCACAACCCTAAATTAATCTACGCCAGTATCTCTGGATTTGGGCAAAACAGCCCACTCGCCAGTTATCCCGCTTATGACATCGTGGCACAAGCGATGTCAGGCCTAATGAGTGTCACTGGTTTCCCAGAAACAGGGCCTACACGCAGTGGTGAGTCAATTGGCGATGTGTGTGCAGGGATGTTTGCCTCATGGGCGATAAGTAGTGCGTTATTTGCGAGAGAGCGTCATGACGAAGCGGCACAGTATATTGATGTAGCGATGGTGGATGTCTTACTGAGCATGCAGTTAACTGGGCTTTCAAACCTATTTGCTCATGATAAGGCTCCGAGCCTAGTGGGTAACCGCCATCCAGTATCTACGCCATTCGATACTTATCAGGCAAAAGATGGCTTAGTGGTTATCGCGATTGCGAGTGAAAAGCTATTCCAACGCTTTTGCGAATGCATGGAAAAACCAGAGTTATGCCATGACTCACGCTACCTTAATGACCCGAGTCGAACACAGCACCAAGCTGAACTTAGAAAAGAGATTGAAAGTTGGACACGCCAAAAAACCGTTGAAGAGGTATGTGACATTTTATTAAACGCGGGCGTTCCTGCTTCACCAATTCATAATTTACACCAAGCAACACAAAGTGAGCATGCCCAAGTGAGGCAAGTTCTGACGCACCTGAATGATGGGGGAACGCCTTTGGTTTCTCAACCGGTTTTTTTCAATGGGAATAAACCTCATTCGACCCGCCGTGCACCAAAATTAGGTGAGGCAAACTTAGTGTATAAGCCAGCGAGAACAACCATTAAAAATGCGGAGACGATGCAATGAGTTTTGATATTAATGAAACAGAACAAGCGGTTGTGGATGCGATAGAAAAAGTTTGTCATGACATTTTACAGCCGAATGCACAAAGATACGATGAGACAGAAACCTTTTGTGCGGAAAGTTTACAAGCGTTGGGGGAAATGGGCTGCTGGGGAATCAATTTACCTGAGCAGTATGGCGGTTTTGGTATTGGCAGTGTGGCGATGAGTCAGGTAGTCGAAGCTGTTGCTGCCGCTTGTGCTTCGACTTCATCGGCTCTAACGGCACATTTTTTGGCGACAGATTCGATTTTAATTGGTGGTACTGAAGAGCAAAAAAATTATTGGTTACCAAAAGCCGCTGCAGGGGAATTATTAGGTGCATTTGGTTTAACTGAGCCGGCTGCAGGTTCTAATCCTGCAGATATGCGAACCGTGGCAACTCGTGAAAATAGTGGCTGGCGTATTCGGGGTAATAAACACTATATTACTAACGCCAAAGAGGCTGACTTTATCGTGTTGTATGCGAAAACGGATGTAGAAGCGGGAGCCCGCGGGATCAGCGCATTTATGATCCCTAAAGGCACGGAAGGCGTGGCATTTTCTCAACCTGAAAAAACCATGGGATTACGGGGTAGCACGATTTATGAATTAGCGCTGAATTGTTGGCTACCGGAATCGGCATTATTGGGAGAGGAAAATAAAGGGTTCCATACCGCGATGGAAGTTTTAGATAAAGGGCGTGTTGAAGTGGCCGCAACGTCACTCGGTATTGCTCGGGCTGCGATGGAAAGTGCTTTAGGTTGGGTAAAAGAACGCCAAATTGGTAAAAAGCCCTTAGCCGCATACCAAGGAACTCAATGGCGTATTGCGGATATGCATACCCAGTTGGAGGCCGCTCGTATGTTGACTTGGCAAGCTGCGGAATTACGTGATTCAGGGGAGCGTTTTAGTTTGCAATCTGCGACGGCGAAATTGTTTGCCGCTGAGTGCGCGGGTTTTGTTACGGATGCAGCATTACAGCTTCATGGCGGCTACGGCTATATTCGTGACCTTCCCCTTGAACGTTATGTGCGTGATGCACGGATTTTACGGATTTTTGAGGGCACATCAGAAATACAAAAAATTATTATTTCACGTGCCGTTTTAGATGCCCATTAAGTTATTTTAAGTATTGAGCCGAGTAAGCGGGACAGGCGTTTACTGGTTTATGGAGCACCATAGGAAGCACTACCTGACAACAGGATCATGGAATTAAAAACACAACAACAATCAGGTTTAAGAATGTATTTCAATTAGTTATTTAGGGTGAATAACAGATAAAACATCACCCAACGTAATGCTTAATAACTGTACCTTACAACTGTAGTTATTGCGGTTCCATTACGATTAATTGGTTCATTCTTTAAGCCAGCCTTGCTTAAAGAGGAGTTACCATGACAGTTTCAAACGACATCGCTACAGGGCAAAAAAACCGGCAGGAGAATGTACCTTTAATCGAAGCGCGTTCCATCGATTACATTCCAGAGTCCGAGCGCCACGGCACTTTATCAAGCCAATTCACACTTTGGTTTGGCTCTAATTTACAAATAACTGCAATTGTAACCGGAGCCTTGGCAGTCGTACTGGGTGGGGACGTATTCTGGTCATTAATTGGCTTATTTATTGGCCAACTGTTAGGTGGTGCCGTGATGGCCTTGCATGCGGTGCAAGGGCCAAAATTGGGGTTACCACAAATGATTTCGAGTCGTGTACAGTTTGGCGTATACGGTGCGGTCATCCCTATTTTATTAGTTTGCATGATGTATGTCGGGTTTTCTGCCAGTGGTACCGTGCTGGCAGGGCAAGCGGTCGGTCAGCTATTACATGTGACGGATTGGGTTGGAATTATTATTTTTGGTGTGGTGATTATCGGCATCACAATTTGTGGTTATCGCATCATCCATATTTTAGGGAAAGTAGCGAGTGTTATCGGCATAATTACGTTCTTCTATCTATTTTTCCGTCTATTTTATATGAATGATGTTTCGGTTTTACTGGAAAACCGTCATTTTAGCTGGACTAACTTTTTATTAGCGATGTCATTGTCTGCTTCTTGGCAAATTGCATTTGGGCCTTATGTTGCGGACTATTCACGTTATTTACCGACTAAAACTCCGACAATCAAAGCCTTTTTGGCCGTAGGTTCAGGTACAGTCATTGGTACGCAAGCATCAATGATTTTAGGGGTTTTTGCCGCAGCGCTTGCCGGCAATAAGTTTGCGGGTAACGAAGTCTCGTATATTGTGGGCTTAGGTAGTACTGGTTTGATAGCGGCTCTGTTATATATCAGTATTTTCTACGGAAAAGTGACGATAACTGCACTGAATGCTTATGGCAGTTTTATGTCTATGGCGGCAATTTGGTGTGGCTTCCGTGGGAAAAGCCAAATTTCTCGTGGGCAAAGGTTGTTCTTTATTATTTTAATGGTCAGTTTCTCAACCTTACTTGGACTAGCGGGCCAGCATTCATTTTTAAAACTCTTTTCTGCTTTCTTATTGTTTTTGCTTGCATTCTTTACCCCTTGGAGCGCAATCAACTTGGTTGACTACTATTGGGTCACTAAAGGCCGCTACGACGTTCCTGAACTCGCAAACCCAAATGGCCGCTATGGGCGCTGGAATAAAGTTGGGATATTTACTTACATTGCGGGTGTGTTAATACAGTTACCCTTTATTTCAACAGGGTTTTATACCGGGCCTTTAGTCGAAAAACTCGGTGGTGTTGATATCTCATGGATTGTGGGCTTGGTGGCAACCAGTGTTATTTACTATGTTGCGATTAAAAAATGGCCTATGTCAGTGGCAGACCGATTGATATTACCCACAAGTAAATAACCATTTCATCAAAAACTAGCATTAAAAATAGTAAAAATTGAGATAGCCAGTAGCAGTGTGAATATCACTGTTACGGTTTCTCTCAACCTAAAAAACGATTTTAGAACATTATCAAACCCAATAATCGTTGAAGAATTGGGATAGGAGTTGCTATGAAAATTTTAGTCGCAGTGAAGCGAGTAATAGACCATAACGTCAAAATAAGAGTAAAAGCCGATGGCTCAGGCGTTGAATTGGCGAATGTAAAAATGGCCATCAACCCCTTCGATGAAATCGCTGTCGAAGAGGCTGTACGTTTAAAAGAGGCGGGAAAAGCGACAGAAGTTATTGCTGTTTCCGTTGGTGATATTGGCTATCAAGAAACATTACGCAGTGCGATGGCGATTGGGGCTGACCGTGGCATTTTAGTCCAGAGGCCTGGAGAATTAATTTTAGAACCACTGGATATTGCGCGCTTACTTCAACGAATCGTGGAAAAGGAACAGCCGGATCTTATTTTATTAGGCAAACAAGCTATTGATGATGATTGTAATCAAATAGGCCAAATGCTTAGCGCATTATTGGATTATCCGCAGGCGACATTTGCCTCACAAATTAAGCTTGAGGGCCAACTACTGCAGGTTACAAGGGAAATTGATGGCGGGTTAGAAACGTTAGAGATGCCATTACCCGCAGTTATCACAACGGACTTAAGGCTCAATGAACCTCGTTATGCAACTTTGCCTAATATCATGAAAGCTAAGAAAAAAACGTTAGATATTATCGATATTGCTGATATGAATTTTGCTCTATTAGGGCAAATTAAAACGCTTAGTGTCTCAGAGCCTAAAAAACGGGCAGGGCAATGTACATTGTTAGGCAGTGCGACAGAGCTAGTCAGTGCATTGCAAGCGAAAGAAGTGATTTAATCGAGGAAAATATCCATGAGCCAAATATCTGTATTAGTGGTTGTCGAGCATGATAATCAAACAATAAAAAACTCTACTTATCATAGTATTAATGCTGCAAAACAGCTTCTTACCGCAGGTGATCATTTGCACTTATTAATTGCAGGAGATGAGACGGAATTGGTCGCTCAGCTAGCTGCGAGTATACAAGGCGTGAGTAAAGTTCTAGAAATACAATCAGATAACTTGAAAAACCAACTCGCAGAACCGATGGCTCACGCCGTGGTTAATATTGCAAAGGAATATACCCATTTACTGTTTCCTGCGACGACATTTGGGAAAAATATAGCCCCACGGGTTGCTGCAACGTTAGGGGTAGCACAAATTTCAGACATTACTCAAGTTATTGATTCTCAAACCTTCATTAGACCTATTTATGCAGGAAATGCGTTAGCAACAGTACAAAATAATGGCCAACAAGTCGTGATTACGGTGCGTAGTTCGGCATTTTCAGGGGGATATGAAACACAAAATAATGCTGAAATTGAAACCATTTCCCTTGCCGATATTCCCTTGCGCAGTCAGTTAAAAAGCCAATCTCTAACCCAAGTTAGCCGTGCGGAATTGAGCTCTGCAAAAGTGGTTATTTCAGGAGGGAGAGGTTTGAGCTCTGGTGAAAATTTTGCACTATTGGAAACAATAGCTGACAAATTGGGCGCTGCGGTTGGTGCCTCACGTGCTGCGGTCGATGCAGGTTTTGTTCCGAATGACTATCAAGTCGGACAAACAGGAAAAATTGTCGCGCCAGAATTATATATTGCAGTAGGAATTTCGGGTGCTATTCAGCATGTTGCAGGCATGAAAGAAAGTAAAGTAATCGTTGCGATTAATAGTGATCCTGAGGCGCCGATTTTCCAAGTTGCGGATTACGGCATTGTTGGCGATCTGTTTGAGATCTTACCGGAATTTGACAAAGCATTAGCGTAAGAGGTGGACGAATGGCTATCGACAAGATTGATAAGATAAACGAGGCTCCCGAGCGGGAATCGATGGAGTTCGATGTCCTGATTGTCGGTGGTGGACCCGCAGGGTTATCTGCAGCAATACGATTAAAACAGCTAGCCGCAGAGAAAGGAACAGATATCTCGGTTTGTTTAATTGATAAAGGCGCACAGATAGGTGCTCATGTTTTATCTGGTGCAGTGATTGATCCACGGGCTCTCGATGAATTGCTGCCAGGCTGGCAGCAAAAAGTTTCAGGCCCCTTAACACCTGTAAACCATGACCGTTTTTTATGGTTGAAAGAAAAAAAAGCAAGTCATTTCCCCCTATCTTTATTACCAAACTGTTTGAAAAATGATGGTAATTTCATTGGCAGCTTAGGGCAGGTAAGTGCGGCTCTTGCTGTTGAAGCTGAAAGATTAGGGGTTGATGTTTTTGCTGGTTTTGCTGCAACTGAAGTGCTATTTGATGAGACAAACCAAGTAATTGGCATCACCACCGGAGATATGGGGCTTGATAAATCAGGTAACCCAACGGCGATGTATCAACCGGGTATGAATTTACTTGCGAAAATGACCTTTTTTGCGGAAGGGTGCCGAGGTCAACTCGGTAAACAATTAATCAACCATTTTAATTTAGCCGCAGAGAGTGGCAAACAAACCTATGGTTTGGGAATTAAGGAAATCTGGCAAATTCCAAAAGAGCAACACCAAGCAGGGTTAGTTGTCCATTCTGTTGGTTGGCCACTAGATAACCACACCTATGGCGGTGGTTTTGCTTATCACTATGGAGATAACTTAGTCGCAGTGGGTTTGGTCGTCGGGCTAAATTATGAAAACCCTTATTTATCGCCATTTGATGAGTTTCAACGCTTAAAAACTCATCCTGCTTTTAGTGATTTTTTATCGGGTGGAGAACGGATCAGTTATGGTGCTAGAACGATGGTGGCGGGGGGATTAGCCGCATTACCTGAATTAAGCTTTCCTGGTGGGGTGCTAATTGGCGATGATGCTGGTTTTTTAAATGCGGCTCGTATTAAAGGCACCCATTGTGCTGTTAAAAGTGGCGCACTAGCGGCAGAAGCGTGCTTTAGTGCTACCCAGAATGGAATGGTTGATTATTTACAGTTTAAAAAGCAGTTCCGCCAACTATTTGAAGAGAGCTGGTTATATCAAGAGCTTTACCAAACACGGAATTTTAAGCCTTATATGAAAAAAGGGTTAGTAGTTGGTTCAATGCTATTTGGTGCAGAACAACTGTTATTAAAAGGGCGTAGCCCGTGGACGTTGAAATTAAAACAATCGGACCACGAAGGAATAAAAGAAGCGAAAGGTTTTACACCGATAAACTACCCAAAACCCGATGGTAAATTAATTTTTGATAAGCCTTCTTCCGTGTTTTTATCGAATACCAACCATGAAGAGGAACAACCCTGTCATTTAAAACTGGCTGATACTAATGTCCCTATCCAAATTAATTTAATGAAATATGCCGCACCTGAGACGCGTTATTGCCCCGCTGGAGTCTATGAAATTATAGGGGATAAAAGTGAAGAAAAACTGCAAATTAATGCACAGAACTGCCTGCATTGTAAGGCTTGTGACATAAAAGATCCGTTACAAAATATCACCTGGACTGCTCCCCAAGGAGGGGAAGGGCCTATTTATCAAGGAATGTAAAACGAATTTATTGTGATGTAGATGTGCTTGATATTTTTTGTTTTATCAGTCGCTTTGGGGCAATTTTGCCCCATTTTTTTATTTCTGCATTAATTCTCAATTCGCGAATGTAATTTTAATTTGTAGCGCGAACCAGCGGTGATCATTTTAACATAGCTAATTAGGGTACTACCCGTCCAAGTGCGTCGACTAAGTTGTAAGCAAGGTGAGCTTTCTTTAATTGATAATGATTGAGCGATGGACTTTGTGGCTAATGCGGCTTCAATGGTATGTTCCATTTCACTGACAGGAAAATGGCGTTGCAAATAACCGCTAGGTGTTTCTGTATCGCCATATTTTTGCTTCACAAAGTCAGGCACAATGGCGTGGTTAACATAACGTTCTTCTAACATTAAAGGAATATCGTTTTCAAAATGAAGAACTTTACAGTAGCCCACATCACTTCCTTCGCTAATTCCGAGCTGTAGCGCGATTTCTGCTGATGCGGAAATAGTTTTAAGTTGTAATTGGTGACCGCTATATTTGTTACCGCTCGTTGAGATCTCATCAAAAATATCAAATGCTTTTGTAACCGGAAGCTCATGTTTTTGGGTGGCAACAAATGTGCCTTTCCCTGCAATACGATTTAGGATCCCTTTTTGGCTTAACTCTGAAATGGCTTTATTCACCGTCATACGGCTTACATTAAATTGAGCGCATAGCTCTAATTCTGTCGGTATTTGAGTTTCAGGCTTAAAAATACCTAAATCAATACTGCGTAAAATGTAAGACTGAATTTGCTTATATGCAGGTTGTGATGTCATCGCTATTATTCAAAATTATTGTTAAAGGAAGGAGTGGTAAAATTGCTTTATTGCCACATTTCACTCACAAACTTTGTATTGAATGCAAGTTTATCAGTAATTGCCGGCTTTGCTAGTAGGAGACACCTATTTCTAATGATTAACCTGAGTTAAATAACAGTTTAGGGTGCTCGTCATTGTCTGAATTATTTTATTATAAGGTAAGTTTTACTAGGGCTATATACCTTTATTTATTATCATAATGTTAAATTTACTTAGCGAAATAGGCATTTACTCATGCGAGTTCAATATTTCCATGTCAGTCTTACTCAATGTGATTATCAAAATGTCAGTCCAATGGGGATGGTAAGATTGATTGCCTCTGAAAAAGTATTTTTCTTTAATCAGGATGATTTTTCAAATAGCCAAATTTTTTTAGAGCGCATACAGCAAGGTGACTCTTTGGTTATTTGTGCAGAAGAGATGAATGATGGAAGCTATTGGGTTGAATGGGTTTACCATGCAGAGCATGGCCGGCTTGAGCCTGATAGAACCGTTAGCTTCAATCGTTCATTAGGAAAACAATACTTAATTTCGTTAGCCTTAATGGCCCTGATACCTGCGGTGTATTACTGTTTTACTGAGGCAGACGACAGTTTCTTGATGATCATATTAGTGGCCATTTTGGGTTGTGCTGCTTTCTCTGGGATCGTTCTTTTTGGCTTAGCACTCGCACAAACAAAGCATATTTTAAGTCCAAAACGAAAGTTAATTTTGAAAGCGCTAGATTCACTTATTGCTGGGAAATATAAACTGTTTGAAGAAACTTCATATATTGAAATCGACGGTATCAAAAATCCTAAATCTAAGCCTGTAAAGTTACATAAAGCCGCTGAAATTAATGTTGATAAAACATCACTATCAGTTACAAAAGGCAAGGTAAATATCACTGCAAATTACAACCTTACGATCGCTGCAGGAGATACTCTCCAAACACTCAATAAAGTTAATTTACAGATTAATAAAAAACACATGGGAGTTTTAGTCTCAGCAAATGAGCCTCTTTTTAATAATCATAAACTATTTATTGCGCAGGGGGATGAACTTGAGGTTTTACATAAAAACATTCAGGAAAATTCAAAGGAACAAGTGGTTTTTGGCATTCTCAATCATCAAGACGGACTAGCATATAGTCTGATTGGTAAAGGTGCTCCACAAGAAAGAGGGTTCTATATTGGTTTATGGGGTTTTATTTTTTGTATTCTAGCGCTTTTCATTCTAGTTGCTGGTTGGGCATCTATTAGTGAAACCTTTGAAAAAGGCGGCTATTGGGATTATTGGGACTGGATGAATATTATTGATACTGGTGTCATGTTTATCAGTTTCTCAGGAACTATTTTACTCGGAATAAGCTTCCTTATTGCTTTATGTGTGGCGATTTATTTTAAAGTGTCAAAACGCGGTAATGCCTATTATCAATCTCAATATTTTTTAAAACAACTTCGTCGGCAGCACGGTAAAACAGATTATGTGACGGAGGTGCGTTCATGAACCCATTTCTCAGTAAACGATTCCTTATTTTAACGTTTATTTTTTCATTCAGTTTATTGTTAACTCTTTTTATTTTTATTCGTGGTGGCACGGAAGATTGGCAATGGCAAAACCATAATGAAAATAGTGTAGCAATAGGTAGCTATGATTTCGCAACGACATTTCCATCTGAAAAGGGGATGCTAATAATAGCTCAAAAAAGCAGCCGTTCTAGCTATTATTATTCTTATAGTCCTTATGAAACGTTGAGTGAATATGATTACCAGATATTGTTTGCAGATAATCAAGGTGTCCATTTTATTACGTATGGTGACCAAAGCTTCTATAATGCTGTTTGTGAAAGAAATGAGTGCTTAATCATGCTAAGGGATGGCTACCGTACTATTAATTTAACCAACTTTTCGGTAAGTGAATTAATTCCTTGGGGAGATAAGCCCAGTACTCTATTTTCGACATTAATTATGGGTAAAATTTATCAATCTAAAGGTTCTCCTTTTTATGTGGTTGCGGATAATGAAAATATCTTTATTAGCACAGATAAAGGAATTACATGGGAACATTTTATGAATGTTCGTGATTTAGCTAAATCATTATTCCCTGAGGAAATTGCGGGTAATTCAAATTTCTCCTACGCGACTTATCGAGATAAAATCGTAATGTGGTACAGCTATGGTAATCAAATGGGATCGCTAGAAGTTATTATGGATATCCCCACTAAACAGGTTATTAGTAGTAAATGGCTACCTGTCAGAATTAATGAATCAGCACAAAATCGTCATGGCGATATTTTTGTGGTTGCTCAGGAGCCTTCACGCCGTTTATTTTCTTTGATGCAATTCCAGACTAATGGTGATTTTGACGTTATTGCAGAAAGCGGTTATAACCATTTGAACAGCTTAAAAGTTGGTAATCAGGGGGTAATTGTTTCGAATTCAGTTAGAGGTTCACAACAATACTTAATGATGGATATTGCAACGAAAGAGATCCGTTATCGCCCTGAATATCCTTTGTATAACAAAATATATAATATGACGGACCAATCCTTGATTGAAATAGAAAGTAGTTATTCTAATGAAAGTAACCTGACTAAGGGAACGCCTATTACTTATCAATCTTTGCATTGATATGCGATTGTGATTTAGCGTGTTCTCATTCAAGAAGGATAGGGGAAACTCTATCCTTTTTTATATTGGTTACTTAAAAGGTTGATTTAATGCGGAGATGGGGATAGCTTGCGGTAAAAATTTTCGAGTTAAGATGAGTAAGAGGGCCTTTCAATGGTAGATTGAAAAATAGATAAAAATTAATCAATTCTAATTAATTATATGGAAATATTACCTTTAATCAGAAAAAAACAAATAAAATAAAAGAAATATAGATAATAATATATATTATTATCTATAGAGGGTGATATTCGATATCATCACTAAAGATTACTAATTAAATTATTTTTTTAAATTTATCCATGTTTAATCAAACGGTTGATTTTATTTTAGTAAACCTTAGTGACTTTATGAATATTATCGTAATTGAAAATTAAGCTAAACATAAGGTAAAAAATAGGTAGTATTGACTAGATCCTATTCTTCATTTAATGCAAAATAACAGTGCAAAAATTAATTCTAATTCTAATTTTATTTTAATTGAGATAGCTAAATGAATATATCCAAAATCAGTATTGCATCTATTTTTATTGCAAGTGCATTATTAAGTGGTTGCGCTAAAGAATCTTCTCGCTCTTTAGCTGTAGAAAAAGTTGCGACATATAATACTCAATATTCAGGTCCAAAAAGCCCAATATCAATAGGGAAATTCGATAATCGTTCTAGTTATATGAATGGTATTTTCTCTGATGGTGTAGATCGTTTAGGTAATCAATCTAAAACCATTTTGATGACACATTTACAGCAAACAGGTCGTTTTAATGTATTAGACCGTGCAAATATGCAAGAGCTTAAAGAAGAAGCTGGCATTAATGGTCAGTCTCAACAGTTAAAAGGTGCAACTTATGTGATTACTGGTGATGTTACTGAATTTGGGCGAAAAGAAGTTGGGGATCGCCAGTTATTCGGTATTTTAGGTCGTGGTAAATCACAAGTAGCATATGCCAAAGTCAATTTAAACGTTGTTAATGTTCAAACATCTGAAGTGGTATTTTCTTCACAAGGTGCTGGTGAATATGAATTATCAAATAGGGAAGTGATTGGTTTTGGTGGTACCGCTAGTTATGACTCAACATTGAATGGAAAAGTATTAGATTTAGCCATTAGGGAAGCTGTAAATAACTTAGTTTCGGGGATTGAAAGCGGTGCATGGCAGCCAGCTAAATAAGGAAATACGATGAAAATTAAATTATTGGCTGTTATGGCCGGTGCGATTTTATTAAATGGCTGTGCCAATGAACCAAAACCATTATATAACTGGGATGGTTATCAAACAACGGTTTACCAATATTATCAACAAACAGAAACTAGCCCCCAAGAACAAATTCAAGCTTTGAAAAAGAATTTGGAAATGAGCAAAGCAAAAGGTTTGGCAACTCCGCCAGGGTTACATGCACATTTAGGGTTATTGTATTCAACAACCGGAGCGGTTGATCTTGCAATGCAAGAATTCACTGCAGAAAAAGCATTGTATCCAGAATCTGCGGCTTACATGGATTTTCTCATGAAAAATAAAGGAAAAGTAAAATGAAACATTTACTTATAGTCTGCGGATTGGTGATGACATGGTTATTAACGGGATGTGCTCAGCCAACTAAAGTTGATTACACGGCATTTAATCAAAGTAAACCAAAAAGTATTCTGGTGCTATTACCACAAAATAGTTCACCAGAGATACAGGCAAGTCATGGTTTATTATCACAAGCGACCTTTCCTTTAGCTGAGGCGGGTTATTATGTGTTCCCTGTTGCTGTTGTTGAGGAAACTTTTAAGCAAAACGGGATGACAAATGCGGGTGATATTCAGGCTGTTCCTCCAGCAAAATTACGTGAAATTTTTGGTAATGATGCGGTACTTTATTTGAATATCACTGAATACGGAACAAGTTATCAGGTTATTTCCAGTGATACTCGCGTTACAGCGGATGCAAAATTGGTTGATGCTAGAACAGGGGCGTTACTATGGAGTGGCTCCGCAACTGCATCGAGTGCTGAAAATAATTCCTCGTCAAATGGTATTATTGGGGCGTTAGTGTCTGCTGTTGTTAACCAAATCGTAGATACAATGACAGATAAAAGCTATGCAATTGCAGGTATAACAAGTGTTAGGTTATTATCTGCTGGTAAGCCTAATGGTATCTTATATGGGCCTAGATCACCTAAATACGGTAAAGATGCTCAGTAATTATTAATTATTTGAATAATGGGTAAAATAGGATAAAACTATTTTACCCATTTTATTTAAGTTATCTTTTATTTAAGTTAAATTAATGTATTTAATTATGTTGTTATATTAAGTATATGTATTTTTTATTAATGTAGTTAAACTAAATTTAATAAAATTAAACTCTTATTTAGTAAATAAATTAAGACTGTGACTTGAGTCAAGTTGTTCCAGCCTCTCTTACTAATAATGTGATAGAGGTACAATATTATGACAATAGCGATTACTTTAGTAATACAACTGTTATATATATAATAGTTGTCGGTTGTACTAATTCCTCGTTGATAGGAGTCATAGTATGTTCTTGTTAAACGAATCTCTTATTTCAAGGTATTTCTTCTATATGAAGAAATGGTTCAATATTGATATCTCTTTAGCCTTCTTTTTCCCAAATAAATAACCTTTCTATTTTCCTTTCTTAAAGTTTTTTTAACTTATTTCACTATGGGTTAAATCTCTATTATTTAATGAAAAATTAAAGGTATTATCATGGCTAAAAGAATCGTAGAACCATTCCGTATTAAAATGGTAGAAAATATCCGTATTCCATCAAGAGAAGAACGCGAAGCGGCGTTAAAAGAAGCAGGATATAACCCATTTTTACTACCAAGCAGTGCGGTTTATATTGATTTATTAACTGACTCAGGTACTAATGCGATGAGTGACCACCAGTGGGCAGCAATGATTACTGGTGATGAAGCGTACGCAGGATCTCGTAACTATTATGATTTAAAAGATAAAGTGAAAGAGATGTTTGACTATGATTATGTCATTCCTGCTCACCAAGGTCGCGGTGCTGAAAATATGTTATTCCCTGTTTTATTGAAAGTAAAACAGGAACAAGGCGGTGCTAAAAAACCGGTATTTATTTCTAATTTCCACTTTGATACAACAGCAGCACACGTTGAATTAAACGGTTGTAAGGCAATTAATATTGTTACCGAAAAAGCCTATGACTCGGATACTTATGATGATTGGAAAGGCAATTTTGATATCCAAAAATTAAAAGATAATATTGCTGAGCATGGTGCAGAAAACGTTGTTGCAATTGTATCTACTGTAACTTGTAATAGTGCGGGCGGTCAGCCAGTATCAATGGCGAATTTGAAAGAAGTTTATGAGATTGCTAAACAACATAATATCTTTGTTGTCATGGACTCGGCTCGTTTTTGTGAAAATGCGTATTTTATTAAAGAGCGTGATCCTAAATATAAAAATTCGACAATTAAAGAAATTATTCTTGATATGTACAAGTATGCTGATGCATTAACGATGTCAGCGAAAAAAGACCCACTATTAAATATCGGCGGGTTGGTTTGTATTAAAAATGACGAAAAAATCTTCACACTGGCAAGACAACGCTGTGTTCCAATGGAGGGGTTCGTGACCTATGGTGGCTTAGCGGGTCGTGATATGGCCGCAATGGTGCAGGGTCTTGAAGAAGGGGCTGGTGAAGAATATCTGCATTATCGTATAGGGCAAGTTAAATACTTAGGCGACCGCTTACGCGAAGGTGGTATTTCAATTCAATATCCTACAGGCGGGCACGCAGTATTCGTCGACTGTAAAAAACTGGTTCCACATATTCCAGGTGACCAATTCCCTGCGCAAGCTGTTATAAACGCACTTTATTTGGAGTCTGGTGTTCGTGCGGTTGAAATTGGTTCATTCTTATTAGGCCGTGATCCTGAAACGGGCAAACAAAAACATGCAGACATGGAATTTATGCGATTAACTATTGCGAGACGCGTATATACCAATGACCATATGGATTACATTGCAGATGCTCTCATTGGGTTAAAAGATAAATTCGCAACTCTGAAAGGTCTTGATTTCGAATATGAACCACCAGTATTAAGGCACTTTACTGCAAGATTAAAACCAATTAAATAATAGGTCGTTCTTATGGTTCCCGTGCAATGCGGGAGCCTCATCCTTATTCTTAAGGTAAACACCATGAATAATTCGGCAGCCAAAAAAGAACCCTCCATAATGGTAGGGGGTTTTGTGCTAGGCGGTGCCATGATAGGGGCGGGTATGTTTAGTTTGCCCACTATTATGGCTGGAGCTTGGTTTATTAACTCTGTAGTTATCTTGTTAGTTGTTTGCTTTTTTATGTTTCATTCAGGGATTTATATTTTAGAATGTATATCGAAATATGGATCAGGAACGAATTACTTTTTCATATCTAAAGAATTATTACCAAAATGGGCATGCTATATAGCTAATATGGCATTAATATTTGTACTCTACATATTAATATATGCCTATATATCAGCCGCAGGTTCAGTGATTAAAGAAGCCGCCGCCATTTATGGATACAACATCAACTTAAGGTTAATATTTATTATCTTTACATTAATATTAGGTGCGAGTATTTGGTGGAGTGGTGTTGGAGCAAGCCGTTTAACATCATTATTTTTATTTATTAAAATAGTTTTATTTATTTTGGCTTTCTCTGGGTTATTTTTTATTGTAAAAACAGATTTGTTATTAACTTCACCGGTTGAGGGCGGACAAACAGCATTGCTACCTTTTGTCTTTATTATTATCCCCTATGCAATTACTTCTTTTGGTTATCATGGGAATGTTTGTAGTCTATATAAGCTTTATCATGAGAATGAAAGAAAGGTTGTTAAGAGTTGTGTTATCGGTTGTGTATTAGCACTGGTTCTCTATTTTCTTTGGATCATGGGGACAATGGGAAATCTACCACGGGCAGAGTTTTTAACAATTATTAATAAAGGCGGTAATTTAGACGCATTTATTGAATCATTATATGCAGTGCTAAATAGCAAAAATATTGCGACATTCTTACTGTGGTTTTCTATTAGTGCTGTATTCTGTTCATTCTTAGGTGTCGCAATTGGGTTATTTGATTACATTCTTGCTTCGCTAAATTTTAAAGATAACCCATCAGGTAGAATGAAATCTGCATTATTATGTTTCTTGCCTCCTCTTATTCTTTGCATGTTATTCCCAAATGGTTTTTTGATCGCAATAGCTTATGCAGGTATGGCGGCATGTATATGGGCGATTATTTGCCCTGCAGTTATGGCATTAAAGGTAAGAGAGCGTTTTCCTGAATCTAAATTTAAAGTGTGGGGCGGAAAGGGGTTAATCTATGCCGTAATCGCTTTTGGTGTCTTTGGTATTATTTGCCAATTGTTAGCGCAGTTTAATTTGTTACCGATATACCGTTAATTTTTCAAAATACAAGCTGTAAAATAACTGTAAAGGTACAGTGAGGGTTCGCTGTACCTTTTTTCTGTCCAACAATATGGCTGACTGTAAGCTAGTATTGAAATATGACCGTTTTTTTAAAGTACATTTTAATATTTTGTCCTTGATAAATAATGGGTTTAAAGGTCATTTTTTTAATCGCTTTCACCGCTTCTTCTTTAAAACCTAAATCAGGGATCTTGTTGTTTAATATTTCAACGGATTCAACTTGGCCATCTAATCCAACTAATAACCGAATTTGTATTTTAACCACTTTTGTATAGCCTAAGGAGCGAGCCTCTTTTGGATACTTAGGGGTCGCATCCTGTAAAATTGTATAGGAAATACCACTCGAACCGAGTGCGGTATAACTTCCATCACCATTAGCAGCGAATTGGTTATTACCCGATAATATATTATTCCCTTTACCACCTTGACTACTTTCTGAAGTTGATGAGGTGGTGGAAGAATGATTTTTAGCCGCTGAATTGGATGGTGTTTCTTTAGCTGTTTCTAGTGAGTCTTGCTGTGTTTCATGGCTTATTTTATTGGCAATAAGCTGATTTTCTGTGTTATTTCGAGTGTCATTGTTCAGTAATTTACTTTGTTTTTCTTGTTTTTTTCCTTGTACGGGCTGACTGATCTCCGGTTTTATATTTACTTTGGTTTTCTGTGTGAGCAAAGGTGATTCAATTGTATTATCAACGGGGACATTAACAGGAGTTAATGAATTTTTAAGTTGGGTTTTTGAGGGTATTTTACTTTCATTAGGTTGAGACTTGCTAAGCTGCTTCAATTGCGAAGCAGCTTCAGCCTTCGAGGAGGATTCTGATATAACTTCTTGTAATTGCGCTTGTCTCTTACTACTCTGTTCTCCTGAGCCCCCAGCGGAGCCCATTGGTCCCCCTAGAGATAGTGTTATCGTTTCCTCACCTTCGACCATAGGTACCGCCCTACCTGCTTGTAGGGCGATAAACATAATGGCAATGATA
Organism: Providencia sp. PROV223; assembly: GCF_028479245.1. NCBI lineage: Bacteria > Pseudomonadati > Pseudomonadota > Gammaproteobacteria > Enterobacterales > Morganellaceae > Providencia > Providencia sp. PROV223. Next base: position 12,100 of record NZ_JAMPNG010000026.1, on the reverse strand, counting down.
TGGATAACGAGTGACAGTGCTAAAGCAAGTTTATAACGAAAAAACGGGTTTATAGTCACTGAAACATTTCCTGTTTAAATCAATAGGTGGCTTTGATACCTGCAAAGAATGAGCGCTCATTTCCAGGAATCAATGAGCCGTAGCCTGCAGTAACATAGTCGTAGTAAGTTTTATTCATTAAGTTAGTGACCCCACCATATAATTCAATGTGTTCAATCGGTGTGTAACGAACACTCAGGTCAATGAGCTCACGTGATTTAACAACGCCATCTTCTTCTTTATTGGCATCAGAAAGGAAGTTATTGTACGAACCATAATAGGTGTACTGAATATCTCCTGATAAATCCTCAGTAAAGTCGTATTTTACTTTTAGTTTAACGGAGTGCTCTGGCACTTTAGTTAAACCACTTTTCGTGTAATCAATGGTGTTTTTGCCGTTTTCTTCCAAGAATTGGCGGCCATGGTTGTTATAATCAGAACGTCCTCTGAGCCATGAATATGATTCTTGGAAGGTGAAATCACCGAGCGTTTGCTGGAAGTCAACATCGGCTCCCCAGCGGCGAGTTTTCAACAAATTCATTGTCTTCGCATCATTGACGCTAGTGAGATAAATGCGATTTAACTGATTATTTGTATTGGATGTCCAGAACGTGACATTGACAGTACTAAACGCTAATTTGTCTCTTAAGCCGACCTCAAATAAGTCATATTTCTCATCTTCTGCCTTAGTCGGCGTGTAAATTTTTTCACCATTAACGACCGATTGGTCACTGATTTGCAAGCCATCGGGAAGGGTGTAGCCTCGTTCATATCGCCCATAAACTCGACCTGTATCGCGATAAAGGTAAGCGAGAGAAAGTTCTGCAGCGGTATTCCAACGGTCTGAAGTACCAGATCCATTTACCGTACCGCTTTTATCAAATGACCATTCAGCCAATTCACGTCTTAGCCCTTGAGTAAAAACAAATTGATCTGATTTCAGGCTGTTAAGGACATAAATTGCCTTTGTGGTTTTATCATAATCGAAATTATGAGGAACCCCATAATATCGGCCTTTACTGTCCTTTTTATAGCTTCCAATATAATGAATAGAAGCCTTTTGTTTGGAATAATCTATGCCCAAAAGTAGGTTACTATCATCAAGATAGCCGATATCTAATTTGATTTTTGTTCCGTGGCTTTTTTGATTAACTTTTTGTTCCCAGTTGGCATTATTAGTATAAAAACCATCAGTGTAGAAAACATCAGTAGCAAAATTGAGTTTATCCGTAAATGCATTTTGGTAACTTAAATTATAGCTATCGACCTCGCGGTCACCAGTCAAATAACCGCTGATTGTTTTTTTAATTAACTTACCATTTTCATCAATACCGACAGTGACGGTTTTGTCTGGTGGAACGTAGTCTTTACCATACTTTTTGATATTACGTGATGTGAGCGTTTTTACGTATTGGGAACTTTCAGTGAGATGGCTTCCTCGCAACATCAGGCTTTGATCTGAAGTGAGATCCCATCTTCCACCTAATGAATAATATTCTGAATTACGGTAGGTATCTTTATAGTAAAGGTCACGATTTAGTTTACTGGCTGTGCCTAAAATTGAAAATTTATCATTAACCCGCACTCCCAAATTAGCATTTAAACGGTATCCTTCTGAGTTCCATTCAGATAAAACACTTGTTTTGGGATTAGCCATACTTCTCAGGTTAGACGTGATATTAATGACTCCACCTGCAGTCCCTGAGCCGTAAATAACGCTTCCACCACCGGGAATGATTTCAATACGCTCAAGTTGTTCAACGGGAATAATATCGTAGTTAGTGGTGTAAGGGTGATTTGCTAATGTGGTAATTGGAGCCCCATCAAGTAATACTTGTAGGTTACGTTGTGAGGTTTCAGCCCCTTGTCCTCGCAAGTCTATATTACCTTGCCCAGAGGTATCGACACTAATACCAGGAACGGATTTAAGCACATCAGAGATTGTGCGATTTCCTTTACCTTGAATATCTTCTTTTGAAATAACAATAATTTGCTTGGTATCTCGTAAACGTTCTATTTCAACGTAGTCAGGCCTTGCATAACTATCTTGTAGCTCAATTGCATCGGTAGCATCTTGAAGCTGCGATGATTTAAGCTCTTTATTGGCTGCATGAGTTGTAAAAGAAAGTGTTGATAAAATAATGAAACAAATAAAATCTGGCTTAAATTTAACCATATTGTTTCCAACGGAGGAAATGTTTTTCATTGGAGTCGGTTTGCCTTTTTGTAATGATAATGCAAATGATAATCAATCTTATTATATTATTATTAATTTCAAGATCAATTAATTTAAACCAATTTATTCTATGTCTAATTATTTGATTTAAGTGGAAATAAATTGTTGACTTAGGGGGTATATGTTACTGAGGGGATGGTAGCTTTTACGTCAGGATAGACATGAAAATAGTATTCGAGATGGTTCATTTACTCAGGTTGGATTCTTGTATTTAGCGATCTACTTCAAATTACTCACATTAATCTCAAATTTTTAATTTTCTCTGATTCCCAAAATCAAATAGTAACCCCCTTGAAATATAAGTATTTTTACCTATTTAGGATAAAGAACAACCAAATCTAGCGGTTAAAATATTTTCCTATAACGCCGATAAAGTTAAATATTGTCAGATTATCCCACCAAAAGAGAAATTCTATGCAGAAACTTCGAAATTACTCAATTCGCACTGTGGTCTTCGTATTGTTAAGTATTTTGTGTCTGATCTTGGGGGGAACGAATGTATATAGTGGTTGGTCACTATCACGCATTGCTGATGGAAACGATATTGATAGGCAATTAGTACAACAAATGACGGTGATCAGTCAGGGAAATGACCAATATTTCCGTTTTGTTACACGGTTAACCCGGGTAATGGAAAGTAAAAGTGAAGGAAAAACAGTGGACTATGGCCCCGTCAAAGAGGCAATGTCCAATATGGAAAAATATTTAGAGCAGATGAAATTGATTTCCCCAGGGCCAATGACTCCTGAAATTGCAGAGCAGGTAATTAGCAGCTGGCAAGCACTACTTGATGATGGTGTAAAGCCTCAATTAGCCCTTAGTATGGAAAGTGATACCAATAAATATTTGTCCCACGCCCATAATATCACTCCCGCATTGAGCCGAGCGTTTGGTTCTTCAATTCAAAAATTCAACCAGACAGCAGAAGAGTTGATTAGCCAAGCTCGAAATCATGTTGATAACGTGATGGATATTACGCGAATGGTTATGATCATCACTGCAATATTAGGGATCTTTATGCTCATTTTTACGGATCGCTATATGGCAGAAATGATGCAAAAACCACTAGGTTTACTGAGACAGCATTTTATTGATATCGCAAAAGGTGATTTAAGCCATCCTGTACAGTCATTCGGAAATAGCTGTGTAGGAAAATTATTTCCAATACTTGAAGGGATGAGAAAAGATTTAAGTGAATCGGTCAATACAATCCGACAAGGAAGTGACAATATTTATTTGGGGGCAAGTGAAATTTCAAACGGTAATAGCGACCTTTCATCTCGAACCGAAGAGCAGGCCGCCGCGTTAGAAGAGACGGCAGCGAGTATGGAGGAAATTACAGCAGCAGTTCAACTGAATATGGAAAACACACTTCAAGCTAATCAACTAGTCGGTGAAGCGTTCGTGGTCGCGAATAAAGGGAATAGCATTGTTGATTCAGTTGTCGTTACTATGAGTGAAATATCCCAAAGTTCACAAAAAATCGCAGATATCATCAACATGATTAACGATATCAGTTTCCAAACTAATATCTTAGCGCTCAATGCTTCTATCGAAGCGGCTCGTGCAGGTGTGCATGGGCGCGGTTTCATGGTGGTCGCTGCAGAGGTGCGTAAGTTAGCGAGCCACAGTGCAGAAGCAGCGATGGAAATTGAACGGTTAATTGCAGACTCAGGAACTTGTGTACAAAAAGGAACTGGTTTAGTGAACGAGATGGGCAAAACGATGGAGCATATTTTACAAGGAATCAATGAGGTGACAGCAATTATGGAGCAAATCACCGTAGCTTCAGAAGAGCAGAGCAAAGGGATCGCCCAAGTTGGGGTCGCTATTACACAGATGGACGGTGTTACACAGCAAAATGCCTCTTTAGTTGAGCAAGTGGCTACAGCAGCCAACTCATTAGCACAGCAAACTCAAGACCTACAACAAGCGGTTCAGAAGTTTAATCTATCTGCGGCTTGATAATAAAAAGCCCTCACTGGATTACAGTGAGGGCTCACAAAAATACTGCATTAACCGACTAGGATTAGTTCATGCCGTATTTTTTCAGTTTCTTACGCAGAGTGCCGCGGTTGATACCCATCATCAGGGCTGCACGGGTCTGGTTTCCACGGGTATATTGCATAACCATGTCCAACAAAGGCTGTTCTACTTCAGCCAATACCAGCTCATATAAATCATTAACATCTTGATTATTTAATTGAGCAAAATAGTTCTTCAGTGCTTGCTTGACTGAGTCACGTAACGGTTTTTGAGTTACTTGATCTTGTGAATTTACAGTAGCAACGGTTAGTACGTCAGAATTTACGCGTTGTTCGAACATAGTTCTGTCAGCTCTTATCTTTATTTACGCAAAAATTTTCAAAAAATGCCTCCAACACCTCCAGCTGTTCGCTGGCATCCTCAATGGTGTTGAATGAGCGCCGAAACTGGTCATCAGGTGCATGTTCTTTCAAGTACCAAGAAACATGTTTGCGCGCAATACGGGCTCCTTTGCCTTGACCATAAAAGTCGTGCAATTCCTGTACATGCGCTAGCATAATACGTTGTACCTCTGCCATAGGCATCGGTGGCAATATTTCACCTGTGTCCAGATAATGCTGGATTTCCCGGAAGATCCAGGGTCTTCCCTGAGCCGCTCTGCCTACCATCAAGGCATCCGCCCCTGTGTAGTCTAAAACAGCTCTGGCTTTTAGCGGGTCAGTAATGTCGCCATTGGCAATAACCGGAATGGTAACAGTCTGCTTAACTGCCCGAATATTGTCATATTCAGCTTCCCCATTAAACAGACAGGCTCTAGTTCTGCCATGAATAGTGAGAGCTTGAATGCCGCAATCTTCGGCCAATTTGGCAATCTCTATGCAGTTTCGCTCTTCAGGTGACCAGCCTGTGCGGATCTTAAGGGTAACTGGCACATCCACTGCTTTGACGACACCTTCAAGAATCGATTTCACGATTTCTGGGTAGCGTAGCAGTGCCGAGCCTGCAAGCTTACGATTCACTTTTTTAGCTGGACAGCCCATGTTGATATCGATGATTTGAGCGCCACTCTCAACGTTGATTTGAGCCGCAGCAGCCATTTCATCGGGATCATTGCCAGCTATTTGCACTGAACGAACCCCAAGTTCATCGCGATGAACCATTCTGAGTCTAGATTTGTCGGTCTTCCAAACTTGAGGATTAGAAGAAAGCATCTCTGATACTGTCATCCCAGCACCCATGTCATAACAGAGTGACCTAAACGGTTTATCTGTAATGCCTGCCATGGGGGCAGCAATAAGGCAGTTTCTCAACTGATATTGTCCGATTCGCATAACTAAATGGGGGCCATACTGTGACTGCAAGGGCGCGTATATTACGCATTTTTTACGAGATATGAAAGGACAAACTTTGAGCAAACGGTTATTTATCACTAATTTTTTTATCTTGCAGCTTTGCAATTATAAAATTAGTTATATTTAACAAATAGTTAAGTTGGTTCCATAACGATTTATTAAAATAACTGTTGTGCTGTTCAAATCTCGTGCAGAACAGATTATCGCCAGCTATTGAGCAATATTTGAGCTATAAGATAATCTATTCTGGCGTTGTTTTCAAAGAAATTATTCTCTGATTTTAATAAAAAAAATCACTAAAAATGCTTGACACCCGTAATCCGGCACCATTCTTCTTTTTCAGCGACAGGGTCAATTTCAAAAGTTGAACGGTATGCATCCGCAACACTTTCAGCTTGACTGGCGAGTACACCAGAAAGACCTAATAACCCACCCGGTCGTGGTAGTACACTAATCATAGGGGCAAGTTCGCGTAATGGGCCAGCAAGGATGTTAGCAACCACGACATCGGCTTGTAAGTCATTAGGTTGGTCTTTCGGTAAGTATAGGGATAAACGCTCTGAAACACCGTTACGTTGCGCATTATCGCGGCTTGCAGTGATAGCTTGAGGGTCGATGTCGATCCCAATCGCATGAGCGGCACCTAATTTTAATGCAGCGATCGCTAAAATTCCGGATCCACAACCAAAGTCGATCACGGTTTTACCTTCGAGATCAAGACCGTCTAACCATTGAAGACACAATGAGGTGGTTGGATGTGTTCCAGTACCAAAGGCGAGACCAGGATCTAACATCACATTAACCGCTGTTGGGTCGGGTACATCACGCCAGCTTGGGCAGATCCATAAACGTTCTCCAAAGCGCATTGGATGAAAATTATCCATCCACTCTCTTTCCCAATCTTTGTCATCTAATTGTTCGATTTTATGGATAAAACCCGTGCCCAGTAGAGGACTATTTTCTAGTTGAGCGACGACAAGTTTCATGTCGGTTTCTGCATCGTAGAGCCCGATAACATCGGTATCACCCCAAAGACGTGTTTCCCCTGGAAGTGGCTCAAACACGGGTGTGTCATGGCTATCTTGAAAAGTGACGGATACCGCCCCTGTTTCGATTAACTCATCGCCAAGGTTTTCAGCATCTTTTGCGGTTGAGTTTAGTCTTATTTGTATCCAAGGCATTGTTTTTTCTCTTCTAAAATGCTCGTCATTCTTCACGCCATAGCGTTGTTGGCTGCGCTCACTAACCCTAGTCACATACTGGTGTATGCTCCTAGGGATTAGCTCGTTTGCCGCCTATCTATGACGCGAATTATCTAGAGCATTGCATTTGTTCATTTACATTAGGTAACGCCAAATTCACCTATCAGTAGATAGGAATCAGTGAGTGCTAGTTACCTGTTCGTTTGCTGGTGATTGTACTGGATTTTTGCCAAAAAGATTACCGACAAAAAAGGCAATAAGACTAAAAATCAGTGATGGGACGATAGCGTGAAAGCCCATGATTTCAATTTTAAAACTTGCCAATATGGCATAACTGACGCCACCGACGACCATACCACTGATTGCACCTGTTCCATTGGCTTTTTCCCAATAGAGCCCGAGGACTAATGGCCACAAGAAAACGGCTTCTAAACCACCAAAAGCCAGTAAGTTCAGCCAGATAATCATTTGAGGCGGGTTCCATGCAGCAACTAAAAGCAACGCACCTAAGACCAAAGTGGAAAGGCTAGAGATCCGCGCAAGACGCTTTTCATTTTTGATTTGCTTTGGCACAGTGTTCAGATAGATATCTTTTACGATGGTCGCTGAGGATTGCAGCAGTTGTGCGTTGATCGTCGACATAATCGCAGCCATTGGTGCCGCTAGGAAGATCCCCGCAGCGAAAGGTGGCAGAACTTGTACCATCAAGGTCGGGATCACTTGGTCTGGGATCGTGAGGTCAGGTAAAATTGCGCGACCGAGAGCGCCCGCAAAGTGCATACCAAACATCAGCACTGCCATGACGATAGTTCCCAAAATAATGCCGCGGTGAACCGCTTTACTGTCTTTATATGAAATACAACGTACTGCGGTGTGAGGTAAACCAATCACCCCAAAACAGACCAAAACCCAAAATGACGCTAAAAATGGCCCGCTTAAAATGTCATCTGCACCTTCAGGCGATACCAATTTCGGGTCTATGCTATGCATTTTTTCTATTGCAGAGGGTAGACCACCGGCATGGTAAATAATCGCCACTAGTAGGATCACCGTGCCTAATAGCATCACTAGCCCTTGCAGTGCGTCATTTAATACGCTAGCTCTAAACCCACCAATTGCGGTGTAGAGTGCGATGGAAACCCCAAAAATTATTAACCCGTAAGTATATGGAATACCTGCTGCTGTTTCTAATAAGCGCGCACCACCAATAAATTGCACTGTCATGGCACCAAAAAAGGCAATGAGCAGGCTAACACTGGCAAACCACACTAAAAATCGGCTTTGGTAGCGTGCATACAGCATATCGTTGAGCGTAACGGCATTATAGCGACGCGCCAAAATAGCAAATTTTTTACCAAGTACGCCGAGGGAAAGCCAAATAGCAGGCAGTTGGATCATCGCCAATAGCACCCAACCTAGGCCATATTTATAGGCAGCTCCCGGCCCACCAATAAAAGAACTCGCACTAATATAGGTAGCGGTAATGGTCATCGCAAGGACAAAGCCGCCCATTGAACGATTACCTAAAAAGTATTCATTTAAAAACTCGCCTTTTGTTCGTTTTTTATATGCATAAATGGATAGCAAAAAGACGAGAGCTAGGTAGCCGACGAGAGGCAGGAGAACTTCAATCTGCATCATTCTCCTCCAGAGAGATGTCTTTAAAAATCAGTTTAACCATCATAATGCAGAGCAAAATAAAAATGATGGGTAAGATGAGACAAGACCATTCAAACCACAGTGGTAGCCCTGTAACTCCAAGTGTATTGTCCGGCAGGTAGGCACTAATAACCCAGCCGACTAGATAGGCGATAGTCAAATAAAATGACCAGCGTGCTTCTTTATTTGATTGAAGAAAACGTTTATCCACCCGTTATTCCCCTTCATTCCCATAAAAAAATAATCAGCAATTGTACGATAATCCGTGGGCTGAGTGTGAAAAATAGCAGAAGAAAAGTGCAATAAAGCGTATTTAGCATAAAAAAATACCGTAACGCAGCGCGTTACGGTATCGATTAACGATGAGTTAAACAGGTTATCGCTGACTTATTCAGCAATACCCAGTTTTTTCTCTAAATAGTGGATGTTAGTTCCGCCTTTTTGGAAATTTTCATCGCTCATAATCATTTGGTGCAGTTCAATATTGGTTTTAATACCATCGACGATAAGTTCGTTTAACGCATTTTTCATACGAGAAATAGCGATTTCACGAGTTTCACCATAAGTAATTAATTTACCAATCATTGAGTCATAATACGGAGGTACAGTGTAGCCTGCGTAAATATGAGATTCCCAACGTACGCCAAAACCACCAGGAGAGTGGAAACGGGTGATTTTGCCCGGGCTTGGGATGAAGGTATTCGGGTCTTCTGCGTTGATACGGCATTCCACAGCATGGCCGTGAACCACAATATCTTCCTGCTTAACTGATAATGGTAACCCAGATGCAACACGCAGCTGCTCTTTAATCAAGTCTACACCAGTGATCATTTCAGTGACTGGGTGCTCAACTTGAATACGGGTATTCATTTCGATGAAGTAGAACTCACCGTTTTCAAATAAGAATTCGAAAGTACCTGCACCGCGATAACCGATTTCAATACACGCATTGGCACAGCGCTCACCGATATTGCGGCGAATTTCAGGTGTAATACCTGGAGCTGGTGCTTCTTCAACCACTTTTTGGTGGCGACGCTGCATTGAACAGTCACGCTCAGCCAAGTAAACCGCATGGCCTTGGCCATCAGCCATGACTTGAATTTCAATATGACGTGGGTTTTCAAGGAATTTTTCCATGTAAACCATATCATTATTAAAAGCGGATTTCGCTTCAGCACGCGTTAGGTTGATAGAAGATTCTAAATCTTTCTCATTACGTACCACACGCATACCACGACCACCACCACCACCAGATGCTTTGATGATGACAGGGTAGCCGATACGTTTCGCGATGGCTTTATTTTTTTCAGTGTCGTTCCCTAATGGGCCATCAGAACCCGGAACGCAAGGTACACCGGCTTTTTTCATCGCGTTAATGGCAGAAACTTTATCACCCATTAGGCGGATGGTTTCAGCTTTTGGACCGATAAAAACAAAACCTGAGTTTTCAACTTGTTCTGCGAAATCTGCATTTTCAGCCAAGAAACCATATCCTGGGTGAATTGCTTGCGCACCTGAAATTTCCGCTGCTGAGATAATCGCAGGGATATTTAAGTAACTTTTCGCTGATGCTGCTGGGCCGATACAAATTGTTTCATCAGCCAGTAACACGTGTTTTAGATCGCTATCTGCCGTAGAGTGAACCGCTACTGTTTTGATGCCAAGTTCTTTACAGGCACGCAAAATACGTAATGCGATTTCTCCACGGTTAGCAATAACAATTTTTTCCAGCATGGAAACGCCTCGTTATTCGATGACAACTAATGGCTCGTCAAATTCTACTGCATCACCGTTTTGCAACAGAATGGCTTTAACAACGCCTGCTTTATCTGCTTCGATTTGGTTCATCATTTTCATCGCTTCAACGATGCAAAGTGGATCACCAACGCTGACCGTTTGACCAACTTCGACAAATGGCTTCGCTTCTGGGCTTGGTGCGCGGTAGAAAGTACCGACCATTGGTGAGCGAACTTGGTGACCTGCAACTGCGGCTGGTGCAGCTGGCGCTACCATTGCTTCAGATGGTGCAACTGCATTAGCCAGAGCAGGTTGTTGTGCAACCGGTGCTGAGTAATACTGTTGAGGTGCAGCCATAACCTGAGCAGCAGGTGAAACGCGGCTGATACGTACTGACTCTTCCCCTTCAGAAATTTCCAGTTCAGAAATGCCAGACTCTTCGACCAGCTCGATCAGCTTTTTAATTTTACGAATATCCATGGATATGATTCCGTACTCTTATATTTGGATTGAATTAATTAGGCGCAGACGGTTAACCGCTGCCTGTAAAGCAAAACTATAACCATCAGCACCTAGACCACAAATTACACCGATAGCTTTATCGGAGAAATAAGAATGTTGGCGAAATGATTCCCTAGCATGCACATTAGACAGGTGGATCTCGATAAACGGGATACTCACCGCGAGTAATGCATCACGTAGTGCAACACTGGTATGTGTGAATGCAGCCGGATTGATGAGGATAAAATCAACATCATGACGTGCAGCATGAATTTTATCGATGAGTTCAAATTCTGCGTTTGACTGAAAATGACTCAGTTTTACTCCTAGCGGGTTTGCCTCTGCCTCGAGCTTGGATACGATATCAGCAAGAGTTTGGTTGCCGTATTTATCAGGTTCCCGTGTACCTAGCAGGTTCAGGTTTGGCCCATTCAAGAGTAAAATGTGAATATCTTCTGCCATTATGCTGCTAACTCCGACGATATTATCAATAGCCCGACAACATAACGCGATGCTAAGCGTTTGTCATCTTTTATCATAAAAATAAATGGATTTTCTACTGACAAAGTCCGTCATTATAATTATTTCGTGACATATAGCAGCAAAATACTGGTCTTATCAGAGAAATTACCCGAATTTATTTTTGAAAATGTGCGGTAATCCCTATTTAGGCGGGAGTACCGCAATAAATGCGTTACTCCGCTAGTAGGTTAACTAGCGTACGCCCAGTGACTTCATTTTTTAAGAGTTTTTTTGCATATTCGACACAATCTTCTAATTTAATCTCATTGCTGACTTGCTCATAGAAAGCCGCGGGGAGAGTATCTGCAAGGCGCTGCCATACTTTAGCGCGACTTGCAGCAGGGTAGTAAACAGAATCCACACCTTGAAGGCGAACATTACGTAAAATGAATGGCATGACGCTAGTTGGTAAGTCGAAGCCACCGGCTAAACCGCAGGCAGCAACAGTACCATTATAGTGCGTTTGTGCAAGAAGATTGGCGAGTAATTCACCGCCTACAGTATCAATCGCCCCTGCCCATAGCTGTTTGTCTAATGGCTTAGCAGGGTGAGTGAAATCACTGCGAGGTAATACTCTCTTGGCACCTAAACTTTGCAGGTAACTGCTGTTTTCTTCTCGACCTGAAATCGCGACAACCTCATAACCCAGTAGAGACAGTAATTGCACGGCAGTACTACCAACACCACCGCTAGCGCCACTCACGATGACTTCGCCTTTATCTGGCGTCACACCCGCTTCTTCTAAAGCGTTTACGCAAAGCATAGCGGTAAAGCCAGCAGTGCCAATAACCATCGCTTGCTTTAAAGATAAATTCTCTGGAAGAGGCGTTAAATATTTAGCCGGAACCCTTGCTTGAGACGCTAAA